>JBKJON010000293.1:0-3181 GCA_046595715.1 Marmoricola sp. | reverse complement strand
CCACTGGTCCGTGCGCGACCGGAGCGCTGCCAGCTCGGTTCCGGAGGACTCGAGCTCGCAGCTCAGCCAGGTCTGACCGAACAGTCCGGCGTACCTGATGCGGTTCTCCCCGGTCGGGATCGTGCACTGCTGGATGAGCGAGGGCTCGCCGTACGCCGACCCCGCCTCGGTCGTGCACCCCTTCGACCTGGCGCTCTGCGCGACCAGCTTCCGGGCGAAGGTCGGGTCGACCGGTCGGGCGAACAGCCAGGCGCGGGCGGTCACGCCCTCCGCGGTCCACGAGCAGCCGATCTCGTGGACGACGTCGGTGCCGACACCGGGCAGCTCCTTCTCGTCGCCGTTGCCGTACGCCGCCTCGGACCCGGCCTGCGCACCGAGGGCCTCGGTGACCGCGCTCTTGGGGACGAGTGGGCAGAACTCGATCCGGGGAACCTCCACGGCCGCGGTGTCGAGGCGGGCGATCGGGGTGGGCGAGGGCTCCGGCGCGGCAGCCTTCTTCCCCTGGGCACATCCAGCCAGTGCCATGACCAGGACGAGACCCGTCGTCACAGTGACGAACCCGGGACGAAGAGGGCGACGAGCCGACGAATGCAGCATGCGCTCAACCGTAGGGGTGCTCACCTATGCTCGACCAGCGGTCGGACGCGCACACGTTTTGCGAGCACTTCCCCCATCCCCGAGACCGGCCACCCCCACCGAGTGATCAGATTCGAGAACGTCTCCGCGACGTACCCCGGCCACCCCAAGCCGGCCCTGTCGGACGTGACCGCCAGCATCGACAAGGGCGAGTTCGTCTTCCTGGTCGGTGAGTCCGGCTCGGGCAAGTCGACCTTCCTGCGGCTGGTGCTGCGCGAGGCACGAGCCACCCAGGGCAAGGTCTTCGTGATCGACAAGGAGCTCAACAGGCTGCGCAGCTACAGGGTGCCGGCGCTGCGCCGCCAGATCGGCACGGTGTTCCAGGACTTCCGGCTGCTCCCGAACAAGACCGTCTCGGAGAACGTCGCCTTCGCCCTGCAGGTCATCGGCAAGCCACGGGCCCACATCAACAAGGTCGTCCCGGAGACCCTCGAGCTCGTGGGCCTGGACGGCATGGGACGCCGGATGCCCGACGAGCTCTCCGGTGGTGAGCAGCAGCGCGTCGCGATCGCGCGCGCCTTCGTCAACAAGCCCCAGATCCTGATCGCGGACGAACCGACCGGCAACCTCGATCCCAACACCAGCGTCGGCATCATGAAGCTGCTCGACCGCATCAACCGCACCGGCACGACGGTGGTCATGGCCACCCACGACGCCGGCATCGTCGACCAGATGCGCAAGCGCGTCATCGAGCTCGCCGACGGGCGCGTCGTACGCGACCAGTCGCGCGGGGTCTACGGCTACCAGCACTGAAGGGCTGATCCACCACATGCAGTTGAGGTACGTCTTCTCCGAGACCGGCTCCGGACTCCGGCGCAACATCTCGATGTCGGTCGCGCTGATCGTGACGATCTTCGTCTCGCTCACCCTGGTGGGCATGGGCCTGCTGCTCAACGCGCAGGCCGACAAGGCCGAGAAGTTCTGGGGCAACAAGCTGCAGATCACGGTCTTCATGTGCAACCAGAACAGCAAGGCCGCCACCTGCGCCGGTGAGGTCACCCCCGCGCAGAAGACAGCGATCATGGGTGTCATCGACGACAACGCCGAGGTGGCGTCGTACTACCAGCAGAGCAAGGAACAGGCCTTCGAGACCTGGAAGCGCGTCTATGTCTCCAAGAACAAGTCGGAGCAGGAGATCTACTCGACGGTGACCGCCGCCGACATGCAGGAGTCCTACTGGGTCAAGCTCAAGGACCCCAACCAGTTCCAGGGCGTCGAGGGCGAGCTTTCCAGGACGCAGGGCGTCGCGGCCGTGCGTGACCTCCGGCAGGTGCTCAAGCCGATCTACTTCTGGATCGAGGTCATGAAGTGGGGCGCCATCTCCGTGGCGGCCTTCCTGCTGGTGGCGGCGATCCTGCAGGTGGCCAACACGATCAGGTTGGCAGCGTTCGCCCGGCGCCGGGAGATCGGCATCATGCGGCTCGTGGGAGCCTCGACGATGTACATCTCGCTGCCGTTCCTGATCGAGACGCTGGTCGCTGCCCTGATCGGCATCGGCCTGGCCGCGGGCACGTTGACGGCCTTCATGTACTTCGTGATCTACGACCGGCTCAGACCCGCGTCGAACATCGTCGAGTGGGTCGACTGGCAGGACGCCTACACGGCGGTGGCGGGGATCGCGATCCTGGGCGTGCTGCTGACACTGGTCCCGACACTCGTGATGACCCGCAAATACCTCAAAGTTTGACGTTCGTCAGTTACTTTCGACCAGTCCGCCTTCCCCGTTCATTGGACAGTCTCAACGTGCGTTCACTTCCCCGAACGAGCCACGCCAGGATGGTCGCCGCCTGTGCGGGGATCGTGGTCCTGGGTCTCGGCGCCGTGGTGCCCCACGCCGCGGCGGACGACCTGCGCGACAAGCAGCGCAAGGCGCACGGTCAGGTGAGCAGTGCCGTCGGGGACCTCCACGAGTCGAGCAAGGCGCTGGGTGCCGCTGCCAAGCGGCTGCTGTCCGCACGGTCGGCGCTCACCGCAGCCCAGGGTCGTCTCGCGAGCGCGCAGGAGGAGGCGGACGCCGCAGCCCGCGCCGACGCCCAGATGCAGACCCGTCTCCAGCTCGCCGAGCACGACCTCGCCGTGGCGCGGGTGGCCCTCGAGACCGCACGCAAGCGCGTGGTCGAGCAGCGTTCACAGATCGGCCAGCTGGCCGCCAGCAACTACGCCAACGGCGACCCCGCGCTGATGGGGCTCGCCGTCATCTTGAACTCGCAGGATCCCGCCGAGGTCACCAGCCAGATGAACACCGTCGACACCCTGATGGACAAGCAGACGACGATGCTCGCCGCCCTCAAGGAGGCTCGCGCCCGTATGGTCGCCGAGGAGGCCGAGGTCGAGAAGGCCAAGGTGGCGGTCGCCGTACAGCGTCGGGCCGCGCGCGAGAACCTCGTGCGCAAGCAGGGTCTCGAGCGATCGGCAGCCACCGCCCGCGCGGACGTGGCTTCTCTGGTGACCCAGAGCCGTGCGGCCGAGGCGCAGGCTGCCAAGGCCCGCAAGGGTGATCTCGCCGAGCTGCGGGTTGCCAGGGCGCAGGAGCAGCGGATCCGCC
>JBKJON010000200.1:0-7072 GCA_046595715.1 Marmoricola sp. | reverse complement strand
CCCGCGTTTGATTGTCGAGCCGGAGGCTGCCCTTCGCTCGGCGGGACTCGGACCCTATTCCTCGCTGCCGCCTGTCGTAACGGATCCCCACCGCGATGACGGCCACGAGGAACACGCCGATGACGATCAGAAACCCGGTCATCGCAGACCTCCTCGATCGAGTGCCCCCCGAAGAACTGTCCGCTTCCGGACCAAGCTTCTCCAGCATGCGCCTGTCCGGAGATCCGGTCCACCGCACCGGGTTCTCGCGCGTCACTTCGCCGCCCATCGCGACTCTCGGGCCGAAGCCCGAGTCAGGATCCATCGGACCCAACTCCTGCTGGAGGCGCGCTCGAGGCTGGTCGCCGCCGCCCCCAGCTTCGCGAGACCCTCTCGGTCGCCGGGTCCATAGTCGAGTTGGCCGAGGTTGTCGGCGTTCATCAACTCGGTCTGTTCGGACACCTGGGCGAGGCCGACGAGATGCCCAGGCTCGCGCAAGACGATCGCACGCTGGAGGGCACGCCCTTCGGGCCGTCGGTGCATGACCGCGAAGGATGGCGAATCGAGAGTGACACCACCGGTGACCTGACACAGCCGTCCGTCGCGGGCCGGTTGAGGCAGCGAGCCCCGATGCCAGCGACTCGGCCGGCAAGCTGGGAGACCTCGGACTCGGTCGCCCACGAGACGAGCACGAGACGGTGGGCCGCGAGGAACGGAAGGTCGCTCGACTTCCACCGTGGTCGCGCATCGGTCACTCCGTCGTACTCGAACGTCAGGCCGGTCGCCGGAGAGACATCGCTGATCGGGTCGTGGTGGCGGTGTCCGTGGAACCCAGGTGCACGAGACCACCCCAGGCACCTCGAGGTGCCCCGATGGTGGAATCAGTGGTGGGGCTCCCCGACGAACAAGTGGCTAGTAAATGGCCAAAGGCCATGCCTTCCTCCTCGTGTGAGGACTCCGACATAGCCTTTGACCTGGTGTTCCGGTGGAGCTGAGGGGATTCGAACCCCTGACCCCTTGCATGCCATGCAAGTGCGCTACCAACTGCGCCACAGCCCCATTGCCCTGCGTTCAGGCAACGCGGGGAATCTTAGCCAACCCCCGACGCGGACGCTAATCGGGGGGCAGGGTCACGACGGCCTGGTTGTACGCCGAGAGTCGCAACCGTCCCGGCCCGGTCTCCGCGAGCGTCGCCCAGGCACAGTTGCCCATGGCCTCCAGGCCACCGGCAGCCTCGACCGGCCAGCCGAGAACCCCTGCGATGGCGACCCGAAGAGACGCTCCGTGGGTCACGACGAGGGCCGTCTCGCCCTCCCCCAGTCGATCCAGCACCTCGCCGAAAGCCGGGAGCACACGCGTGGCGAGCTCGTCGGGGGTCTCGGCCCCGGGGACCTGGACGTGGGCATGGACGTCCCACCAACCGTCGAACTCGACGCCCATGCGCTGGCCGAACTCGGCCAGGGTCAACCCGGTGCGCTCACCGAGGTCGTACTCGCGCCACCGGGCGTCCTCGACGGCGCTCAGGCCGGTCTCCTTCTCCAAGAAGGCGGCGGTCTCCCGAGCGCGGGCCAGGTCGCTCGAGACGAGCAGCGCGGGCTGGTAGGCCGCGACCACCGGGGCCATCGCCTCCGCCTGCGCACGGCCGGTGTCGTCGAGGCCGATGTCGGTGTGCCCCTGGGCCCGGCCCTCGGCGTTCCAGGCCGTCTGCCCGTGTCGGACGAGGACGACCCGGCGACTGCGCCCGGTGCGACTCTCGAGAGGCTGTCCGGGGTCGGCGCTCAGCTCAGCGTCCACGGCCGGAGGTCACGTCCGCCGGCAGCTTGATCACCGGGCAGTCGCGCCACAGACGCTCGAGGGCGTAGAACTCGCGCTCCTCGGTGTGCTGGACGTGCACCACGATCTCGGCGTAGTCGATGAGCACCCAGCGGCCGTCACGCTCGCCCTCCCGGCGTACGGGCTTGGCGCCGATCTCGCGCAGCTTGTCCTCGATCTCGTCCACGATGGACTTGACCTGACGCTCGTTGGTGGCCGAGGCCAGCAAGAACGCGTCGGTGATCACGAGCTGCTCACTGACGTCGAAGGCCAGGATGTTCTCGGCCAGCTTGTCCGAGGCGGCCCTCGCTGCGGCGTACACCAGCTCGATGGCGTGTTCGGTTGCAGTCATGCGGTGTGCACCTTCGTCGAGTAGAGGTTGTGCTTGGCGATGTACTGCACCACGCCGTCGGGGACGAGGTACCAGACCGGCTCGCCCTTGGCCCGGCGCTCCCGGCACTCGGTCGAGGAGATGGCCAGGGCCGGGATCTCGAGCATCGTCACGCGGTCACTGGGGATCCCGTCCAGCGTGCCGGGACTCGTCTCGTAGCCGGGGCGGGTGCAACCGACGAAGCAGGCCAGACCGAACAGCTCCTCGGCGTCACGCCAGGTGAAGATCTCGGCCAGGGCGTCGGCACCGGTGATGAAGTAGAGGTCCGCCTCGGGGAGTCGCTCCGCGAGGTCGCGCAGCGTGTCGATGGTGTACGTCGGCCCCGGTCGGTCGATGTCCACGCGCGAGACCGTGAACCGGGGGTTGGAGGCCGTCGCCACCACGGTCATCAGGTAGCGGTGCTCCGCCGGAGAGACATCGCGCTCCGACTTCTGCCACGGTTCGCCGGTCGGCACGAAGACGACCTCGTCGAGCTCGAACCACGCCTGGACCTCACTGGCCGCGACGAGGTGGCCGTGGTGGATCGGGTCGAAGGTTCCGCCCATCACGCCGACCCGCCGCCTGGGGGTCAGGGACTGGTCCACGAGGTCTGCGGCCTCGTCCCCGGAGACCCTTCGGGGAGTGCCGGCAGGTGTCGTGCTCAGGAGTGCTCGCGTCCCTTGCCGAAGGCCAGCATCGCGAAGACCATGGCCAGCAGGAACAGCAGGGCACCGCCGCCGATGAGGAAGGGCCCGACACCGGCACCCTCTTTGGCGGCCAGTGGCAGCAGCATGAGACTCAGCATGGCCGACAGCCTATCCGCACAGGAACCGGAGCACTCCTCCGGAGGTCGGGCGGCTCAGCGGAAGATCATCCCCACACCCAGCAGCCAGGCCCAGAAGAACAGCGTGCGGCCGAGCAGCCCGGCGATGAAGAAGACGACGACGTTCATCCGCAAGGTCCCGGCGACCATCGCCATCGCGAAGAACGGCGGGAAACCGATGGCGGCCGAGACGAAGGTGAGCAGCCCGCTCATGACCGGCCGGCCATGGACGTAGGTGCGCCAGCGCTCGAACTGGGCCTGGCGCTTGGGGGTGTCCATCCGCTTCCGGAGCCAGGGGATGTCGAGGGCGCCGAGCGAGAGGTAGTACCAGACCAGCTTCCCCAGGTTCTGGCCGAAGGACCCGACGACGGCCAGGCTGAGCGCCGTGTGCTGCTGGGAGTTGGCGTACAGCACGGAGATGTAGGCCTCCATGTTGAAGATCGGGATGACCGCGGAGACCGCACCGAACCCGAAGGTCAGCCAGAACAGCTTCACCTGACGTGGCCCGACCCGGTGACGACGTACTTGGTCGACGTCATCTCCGGCAGGCCCATCGGTCCGCGCGCGTGCAGCTTCTGGGTCGAGATGCCGATCTCGGCACCGAACCCGAACTCTCCCCCGTCGGTGAAACGGGTCGAGGCGTTCACCAGCACGGCGGCTGAGTCGACCGCGGCCACGAAGGTCTGGGCGTGGGACTGGGAGTCGGTGACGATCGCGTCCGAGTGCGCCGACGAGTACTGCCGGATGTGCGCGACGGCAGCCTCGAGGGAGGGGACGACGGCGGCGGAGATCTCCAGAGCGAGGTACTCCGTCCCCCAGTCCTTCTCCGTTGCCGGGACCACACCTTCCTGGGCGGCGAAGGTCTGGTCGCCGTGGATCTGGACGCCCGCCTCCTGCAGGGCACGGGTGATGCGGGGCACGAACGACGCGGCGACGTCCTCGTGCACCAACAGCGACTCGGCCGCGTTGCACACCGAGGTGCGGTGGGTCTTCGCGTTGAGGACGATGCGTTCGGCCATGTCGAGGTCGGCAGCGGAGTCGACGTAGACGTGGCAGTTGCCCACGCCGGTCTCGATCACCGGCACGGTCGACTCCTCGACCACCGAGGCGATCAAACCAGCCCCGCCGCGTGGGATGAGCACGTCGACGAGCCCCCGGGCCCGCATCAGCTCCTTGACCGACTCGTGGCCCTCGCCCGGGACCATCTGGACCACGTCCTCGGGCAGCCCGGACTCGCCTGCCGCGCGGCGCAGCGCGTCGACGATGGCGGTGTTGGACTTCCTCGCGCTGGAGGACCCGCGAAGGAGCACCGCGTTGCCGCTCTTGAGGCAGATGCCGGCGGCATCGGCGGTGACGTTGGGTCGGGCCTCGTAGATGATGCCGACGACCCCGAACGGCACTCGGACCTGACGCAGCTGCAGGCCGTTGGGAAGGGTCGAGCCCCGCAGCACCTCGCCGACCGGGTCGGGCAGACCGGCCACGTCGCGAAGGCCCTGGGCCATCGCCGCGAGCCGGGCCTCGTCGAGGCGCAGCCGATCCAGGAGGTGCTCGGGGGTGCCACCGGCGCGGGCCGTGTCGAGGTCCGCCGCGTTCGCGGCCAAGATCACCCCGGCGTCGGCCAGCAGGGCCTTGGCCATGAGCTCGAGGGCGCCGTCCTTCGTCGCCCGGGTGGCCAGCGCCAGGTCCCTCGATGCTGCCCGGGAGCGCGTCGCCACAGCGGTGAAGGCGGACTGAGGCATGGCACCAGCGTAACTAGCGGCAGCCGTCGCGCGTCAGGCGCGTCGGCCGAGGGCGCCTCGGCTCTCGCGGAGGTCCTTCTCGACGATCTCGAGCCCGACGACCTCCCAGCTGGGAAGGCTCGCCGACTCCCGGTGCTCGTTCCACAGGCGCATGGCGAGCGAGGCCACGTCCAACATGTTCTGACCCTCGTCCCAGAACTGGATCTCGACCGAGCTCGCGGTGGAGATGACCGAGTCGAGGAACTGGTGCTCGTCGTTGAGACGCTGCATCGCGCCACGGATGATCAGAGGTTCCACGGGATCCCCGGAGAGCGTCAAGGTCACGTGCCAGTGACGTGCGGCCTGGTTCACTCAGCTCCCCCTCGGGCACCGGGCACCTCACCCGGCTGGCCCAAGTGTCCACGAAGTGGACGTCCGCGCGGAGGAAAACCCGACAATAGCTCCGATGGGCCTCAGAGCACGATGAGGTCGTCACGGTGCACGACCTCGCGCTCGTACTCCGCCCCGAGCTCACGGGCCAGGTCTCGGGTGGAACGACCCAGCAAGCCGGGGAGCTCGTCGGCGTCGTAGTTGGTGAAACCGCGAGCCACCACCCGACCCCGCTGGTCGACGAGGTCGACGGGGTCGCCGGCGACGAACCCGCCCGCCACCTCGGTGATGCCGGCAGGCAGCAGCGACGCCCGTCGCTCCGCGACCGCTCGCACCGCTCCCTCGTCGAGGACGATCCGCCCCTTCGCGTCGGTCGCGTGGGCCAGCCAGAGGAGTCGGCTCGGACGACGCCGGCCGGTGGGGTGGAACAGGGTGCCGGTCTCCTCCCCCGCGAGGGCGGATCGGGCGTGGGCCATGTTGGTGAGCACCACCGGGATGCCGGCCCCGGTGGCGATGCGAGCGGCCTCGAGCTTGGTGGCCATGCCGCCCGTGCCGACACCGGACGCGCCGGCCTTGCCGATGCGGACGGCCTCGAGATCGCTGCCGTCGACCACGTCGGTGACCAGGGTGCTGGCCGGGTGCGAGGGCGGGGCGTCATACAGCCCGGCGACGTCGGAGAGCAGCACCAGCAGGTCTGCGTGCACGAGGTGGGCCACCAGGGCGGCGAGGCGGTCGTTGTCACCGAACCGGATCTCCGTGGTCGCGACGGTGTCGTTCTCGTTGACGATGGGCACCACCCCGAGCTCGAGCAGCTTCTCGAAGGTGCGCTGCGCGTTGCGGTAGTGGCTGCGCCTGGTGACGTCGTCCAGGGTCAGCAGCACCTGGCCGGTCACCTGGCCGTGCCGGGCGAACTCCTCGGTGTAGCGGTGCACCAGGAGCCCCTGACCCACGGATGCCGCTGCCTGCTGCCGGGCCAGGTCGCGCGGTCGACGCTTGAAGGCCAGCGGTGACAGCCCCGCCGCGATCGCACCCGAGGAGACCAGGACCAGGTCGGCGCCTCGTGCTCGGACACCGATCAGGCTGTCCACGAGATGACGCACGCGCTCAGGGTCGATCCCCCCGGCGGCCGTCGTCAGCGACGAGGAACCTACCTTGACCACGACCCGCGTGGCACCGGTCAGGGCGTCGCGGCTCATGCCTCGTCCTCGTCCTCGCTGTCGAAGCTCGGCTGGTCGGCGGAGTGGTCGCTGCGGGCGGCGTCGCTGTGGGCCGGGTCATAGGTGGCCGGGTCGTCGAGACGGCGAGCCACGTCGGCCCGGACCTCGCTCTCACCACGTTCGGGCATGAGCTCATCGATCGCCCGGCGGCGACCGGCGGCCGGCCGGTCCTCCCGCAGGCGCTGGTCCTCGCCGCGTCGGCCGAGCATCTGCGCACCCGCGTCGATGCCGGGCTTGAAGTCGAAGACCACGGCGTTGTCGGGGTCGCCGATGAGGACGGTCTCCCCCTCCTTGGCGCCCATCTTGACGAGCACCTGCTCCACGCCGAGCCGGTTGAGGCGGTCCGACAGGAACCCGACGGCCTCGTCGTTGCCGAAGTCGGTCTGGCGGATCCAGCGCTCGGGCTTGTCGCCCCGCACGCGCCAGCCCTCGCCGGTCTCCTTGACGGTGAACTCCGCGGCACCGGTCAGGGACCGGGGTCGGATGACGATGCGCGGGGCCTCGGAGACCGGTGTCGCCGCACGCCGCTTGGACACCAGCGAGGCCATCGCGAAGGACAGCTCGCGCAGCCCCTCGTGGCTGGAGGCGCTCACGGCGTACACGGGCCAGCCACGCTCGGCGATGTCCTCGGCCACGATGTCGGCCATGTCGCGCCCGTCGGGGACGTCGATCTTGTTCAGGGCGACCAGCCGCGGCCGGTCCTCGAGCCCGCCGTAGCGGGCGAGCTCGCCCTCGATGATGTCGAGGTCGTCGAGCGGGTTGC
>JBKJON010000130.1:0-7385 GCA_046595715.1 Marmoricola sp. | reverse complement strand
GCCGGCGAGGTTGATGCCCAGCGCGACCGCGGCCACCAGCGCCACCGTGGTCACGACGGTTCGCGTGGCCGGCTGCCGCTGGGCGACGAGCAGGCCGGAGAGCACGGCGGTCGGGACGACCAGCTGGATCAGGTAGTGGTCCCAGTAGCTGCCGCCGAGGGCGATCGAGACGAGGTCGAACAGCACGGTCGCGACGAGCCCCCACACTGCCGCTCCCACCAGCCGGGAGGAGAGCATGGCTCGGGCTGCCAGGGCCATGATCAGGGCGCCGCCGCTGACCACCCAGCCGACCACGAGGGCCCACATCCGCGCGTCCGCGGTGGCGCGGTTCGAGGCCGCCATCACACGACCGGCCTCGATCCGGAAGGGGTACATCGCCTCGAAGACGCCGGCCAACGAGGTGTCGTGTGCCATGGTCCAGGCGGACACCACAGCGAGGCAGACCAGCGCACCGGTCGACATGGCGAGCAGTGAGCGCGCCAGGCGAGGGGTGCTCGTCTCGCCTCGGCGCCAGGCCACGAGCAGGGTGACGCAGGCGAACACCCCGACGTCGGCCATGTTCTGCTTCACGAGCAGCGAGGCCATGGTGGCTGCTCCGGCCAACGCAGCAGCCACGGAGGCCCGGCGCTGGCTCGGCTGGTCGATGGCTGCCAGTACGGCGGCCAGGCCGCCGACCACGAAGGGCGCCGAGAGCAGCTCTCCGTTGACGGACTGACCACCGAGGATCGGGGTGACGCACAGTGCGGCGGCGGTGAGCGCCGCCCAGGGTGCCGCGCGTCGGCCACCCAGCTGTCGGGCGACGTGTGCTGTTCCCAGCACCACGAGGACCGCGGCCAGCGAGCCGATGAGGCGCAGAGGCACGAGACCGCCGAGCTGAGCGGCCACCCGGAAGATGGTGATGAGCAGAGGCGGGCGGTCGACCCAGTAGCTGCCGTAGAGGGATGAACCGCCGGACTGCCACTGCTGGCCCACCAGCAGGAATCCCGCTTCGTCACGGCTGGGATCGCTGTTCAGGAAGGGGAGCCGGACCAGCACGGCGACGAGTGCGACCAGCGGGACGGCGTACCGCTCGAGTCCTTGCACGTGCGATCCGAGCGAGCTCGACGTCGGGACCGAGGAGGGTGCCGGGGAGGGTCCCCCCTCCCGAGCAAGAATCGTGCTCATGTTCCGAGGGTGCGGTCAATGACCTGATCAGTACCTGACCACGTGGGGCCCTCGCCTGCCGAACCCGGGTTTCCTCAGCGCGCGTGGGGGAGGATGACGGCGTGACCCGAATCGGTGTGTGTGAGGACGACGAAGTGGTGCGACGCGTCCTGAGCGAGGCGTTCAGGATGAACGGGCACGAGGTCGTGATCGCTCGCAACGGGCGGGAGGCGTTGAGCAACCTCGGCGTCAGTGCCCACATCGATGTCCTGGTGATCGACATCGGTCTCCCCGACTCGGACGGTCGCGACGTGTGCCAGGCCCTTCGCGCGGAGGGCCAGCACGCACCGGTTCTCTTCCTGACGGCGCTGGACGCCGTGCACGACAAGATCGCCGGCTTCAACGCCGGTGGCGACGACTACGTCGCCAAGCCCTTCTCGCTCGCCGAGGTCATGGTGCGCATCGCCGCTCTGCACAACCGGAGGCGACCTGTTCCGCAGGGGGTCTCAGGTCTGCACCTCGACCCCGGCCGGCACGCGCTGCGGTACGGCGAGGCCGAGGTCAGGCTGACGCCCACCGAGTTCCGGCTGCTGGCCTCCATCGCCGCCGAGCCGGGGGCCGTCGTACGCCGACGAGCGGCCGTGGCTGCCGCCTGGCCGGACGGGGCGATGGTCAGCGAGAACACCATCGACTCCTTTGTCCGTCGCCTGCGCGTCAAGCTGGAGGCCGTCGGTTCACCGGTCGCCCTCGAGACGGTGCGCGGGGTCGGGTTCGTCCTTCGATGAACGCCTTGATGCGGTTCCTGGTCGGCCGGGGACTGCGGTCTCGCATCATCTTGACCACGGCCGTGGTCTCCGGTCTGGCCATGGGCGCCATGATCGGCACCGTGGTCCTCGCCCTGAACGGGGCCACCAGGAGCAACATCGACGCGACGCTCGCGGATCGGTTCCAGACGACGCGGTCAGCGGTCGAGAGCGGGAAGAGCAACCCCACGCAGGCGCTGGAGAGCTCGGTCGACTCCATCGAGGACAGCACCTGGCTCTACGACAGCCAGGGGGAGCTGATCGAAGGGCCCAAGGCGGGAGAACGCGTCCGCGCGGTGGCCGACCGGCTCGGCACCGTCTCGAGGAAGACCACGACGACGCAGCACGAGCGGGTCTACCTGGCCGCACCCGTCATGGTTCGTGGGGGAGCGAGTCGCGGGCCTGGTGTGCTGGTCGTGTCCGAGAGCCTGGAGCCCTACGAGTCCACCCGCACGGAGATCCTGGTCGGCCTGATCGCCCTCGGTCTTGTCGTCACGGTCGGAGCCTCGGCCATCGCTGCTTGGACCATGTCGCGCACCCTCGCCCCGGTCGAGGCGATGGCCGGCCTGGCCGAGGACTGGAGCGAACGGGAGCTCAACGCCCGCTTCGACGACCGGGGGTCGGAGAACGAGATCGCGCACCTGGGCCACACGCTCAACGTGCTGCTGGACCGGGTCGCCGGCGCCCTGCGCGGAGAGCAGCGGCTGACCTCCGAGCTCGCCCACGAGCTGCGCACCCCCCTGAGCGGAATCCGTGGCGAGGCTGAGCTCGCGCTGATGTCCACCTCCGAGTCAGCCACCCGAGAGAGGCTCGACCGGGTCGTCACACTGGTCGACCAGATGAGCACCACCATCACCACGCTGCTGGCGATCGCCCGGGGCGAGGAGCACCAGTCCTCCACGCGCACGACGGTCGACGACATCGTCTCCGTCACGCTGGCCAACCGGCCGGCGGGTGCCCCGGACATCGAGGTGCGTCCCACCGATGTGGGGGCCGAGGTGCTGCTGGTCAGTGCCACGACCGAGGGAGCAGTCAGAGCGCTGTCCCCGCTGGTCGAGAACGCCGACCAGCACGCTTCGAGGCGGGTCACGTTGTCGGTGCGGGAGACCCCGCGGGCCGTCGAGATCACGGTCTCCGACGACGGCCCCGGACTGCCGACGGACGTCACCGACCCGGAGAGCCTCTTCGCGGCCGGCGCCCGTGCGGCCGACAGCACCGGGGCCGGACTGGGGCTGGCACTGGCCCGGCGCGTTGCCCGGACCCTCGGCGGTGACGTCAGCGTGACCTCGGTCCGCGGACCCACCAGCTTCACCCTCACCCTGCCGCGGCCGTAGGGACGCGTTCAGTCAGGTTGCCGACAGGTGCCCGGACTCACACTCGGTCCCATGACCTCCCCGTCCTCTTTCGGCCACGCCGGTAGCGGCGGGACGGTCATTGCCACCCTCACCAACGGGAGCGTCTGGACCCGCACGCTGAGGAACAAGGTCCCGGAGGTCACGTCGTCCTTCTGGATGGTCCTGGTCCTCTCGGCCACGGTCGTCGAGACCGCCTCGGAGTACCTGTCGGGCGACCTGGGCCTCGGCCTGTCGGCCACGACGGCGATCATGAGCCTGTACTTCGCGGGCGCGTTCATGTGGCAGCTCTCCACCAGCGGCTATGTCCCCGGTGTCTACTGGCCGACGGTGCTCCTGGCCAGTGCCGTCGGCGCGGCCCTCTCCGAGAAGTGTGTCGAGGACCTGGGGCTGAGCCCCGGAGGGACGACTGCGCTCTTCTGCGCTGCGCTCGCCCTCATCTTCCTGGGCTGGTACGGCGGCGAGCACACCGTGTCGATCCACACCGTCTTCACGCGTCGTCGGGAGGCCTGGTACTGGGCCGCGATCCTGTGCGCCTTCGCGCTGGGCAGATCGGTCGACGCCCTCCTCTCGCAGCGGCTCGCGCTCGGCCACGCGGCCGCGGTCCTCGTTCTCGGTGGCGTGCTGAGCGCGCTCCTGGTGGCGCGTCTCGCCTTGAAGGTGAATGCCGCGGTGGCCTTCTGGGCGGCGTACGTGATGGCGGTGCCGTTCGGGGTCTCCGTCGGTGGAGGGTTGTCGGCGGCCCCGGCAGACGGCGGCCTTGGCCTGGGGACGAACCCAACGAGCACGATCTTCCTGGTCGCGCTTCTCGCGATCGTCGTCTGGTGCACGGGCGTCGCGCGGCGGGGCAGCCGCGGGCCGCGCGACGCCTCCAGCTGACCCCTCCGGTCGCTGCACCCGGTCCTTCACCCCCAGGGGCCGGGTGCACCCCGTGGTCAGGTGCCGGTCAGGTCAGCACGCCTACCGTCTGGTCATGATCGCGATCCTGACCCCCCTCCTCTACACCCTCGGTCCGCTGGCCATCTTGTTGGTGATGGCGGTCGTGTTCACCGAGACCGGGCTCCTGCTCGGATTCTTCCTGCCTGGGGACTCGTTGCTGTTCCTCGCGGGTGCCCTGGTCGCCTCGCACGTGATCGCGCTGCCGTTCTGGGTCCTGGCTCTCGGCGTCTTCGCGGCTGCCGTCGCCGGCGACCAGATGGGCTACCTGATCGGGCGCCGCTACGGGCCGAAGGTGTTCTCAAGGCCGGACTCGCGGCTCTTCCGCCATGAGAACGCCGAACGGGCCCAGGCCTTCTTCGCCAAGCGTGGGGCGCTGGCCGTCATCCTGGGACGATTCGTGCCCGTGGTGCGGACCTTCGTCCCCGTCGTGGCCGGCGTCGGCAAGATGCCGCACCGCTCCTTCACCGCGCTCAACCTCGTCGGCGCCCTGGCCTGGGCCATCGGGATCGTCACCGTGGGCTTCTTCTTCGGTGGTATCGCCTTCGTGGCCGCACACATCGAGCTCATCACGATCGCGATCGCGGGTGTCTCGGTCGTTCCGGCCACCATCGAGGTGCTGCGCCGCCGTCAGGGTCGCACCTCGTCCGTCGGCACCGAGGAGCCCACCCGGGGGGACGAGGCACCACGCGTTCCGGCAGCACTCTGAACGACCCGGGCGGGCGGCGTGCCCCTGGTCGTGGAAGGCCGAGCACCTGAGTGTCAGCGGCGCATCTGTGCCGTGATGCGGGCGGCGCTCCTCAGGAAGACGCGGATGGCTGGCCGGCCACTCGAGGCGTCGGCGTGGGCGAGCAGGAGCTGACGTCGTAGGGGCCGGGTGAGGTCGATGACGTCCACGCCGTCATCGGGTAGGAACGCACGGCCGAGGTCTGACATGAGGGTGATGCCGAGTCCCGCTGCGACCATGGCGAGGGCCGTGGCCTGCTCGTCGACCTCGTGGGTGATCCGCACGTCGAAGCCTGCTTGCCGGCAGGCGGTGCGCACGACGCGGCCGTAGTAGGTCCGGGGTCCCGACATCACCCAGTCCTGCTCTGCGAGGTCGGCGAGCCGCACCTTTCCGGGTGAGAAGCGGCCAGGGGGGGCCGCGAGGTGCAGCTCGTCGTTCACCGCCGGAAGGATGGTGATCCCGGAAGCCCACGGCTCGGTGGCGTCGGGGTAGTCGATCAGGAAGGCGAGGTCCAGGTGCCCGTGCCTCAGCTCGATCCCGGCGTCGTCGGGGTCGATCTCGCGTGTCCGCACGTGGATCTCGGGGTGGCGGCGGGCGAGGTCCTTGACGATGCCCGGGATCAGGCCCGCGGCCACCGTGCTGAACACGCCCACGGTCAGCTCCACCGCCAGCGTGTCGCGGGCCTGCTCCACCGCGCTCTGCGCGTCGCGTTCGGCCGCCAGCAGGATCTCGGCGTGTTCGAGGAGGACCCGACCGACCTCGGTCAGGACGATGCCGCGGCCCTGGCGTTCGAGCACCGGAGCCCCGACGTCCTGCTCCAGCGCAGCCATCTGCTGGGAGATGCCCGAGGCTGAGTAGTGCATCTCGCGTGCAGCGACGCTCACGCCGCCGTGGTGGGCCACCTCACGAAGGATGCGAAGCCGACGCAGGTTCAGTTCCATGCACAAATCCTAAACTGATATTGAAGTTTCTTTCACTGGACCTGCATGATTTTCGAGCCCAGGCTGGAGAAGTCCCTGGGAACCCAGGGGTCATGGATGATCGAAGGAGCTCGGTGGTGCTGTCCGGTCTGGATCTGCTGGGATGGGTGGGCGGCGGCTTGGGGGCGGTGGCCTACGTCCTGGTCTCTACGCGGCGTGTCGTGCCTGACGCCGGCCTGTTCCAAGGTTTGAACATGGTCGGTGCTGCACTGCTCGGAGTCGCGGCCTTCCACAGCGGTGCGATGCCGAACGCGTTCATGAACATCATCTGGATCCTGTTCGGGGCACAGTCCTTGGCGATGACGAGTCGCCGTCGCCGCCGGGTCGACCTCGTTGCGGTCGCTACGCCGCCGGCGAAGGGCCTGCCGGCACCCGCCTCCCAGGGTGGCGAAGTGGGAGCAGGCGCAGTAGCATTTCTCGGCTGATCGTGTGGGTTTCACCTAGATATGTGGGGAGATCTGGCATGGAGAACGTGGCAACGCCGGGTGAGGTCGCAGTCGAGGCGACAGCGTTGGAGGACGCCAGGGCGGAGATCGAGCAGCTGACGGCGGCGCTGGAGTCTCGCACCGTCATCGGGTACGCCGTGGGGATCGTCATGGTGCGGGAGTCGTTGACTGCCGAGGCTGCCTTCGCCCGGCTCGTCGAGATGTCGTCGCACGCGAACGTGAAGCTGCGTGAGATCGCGACCCAGGTCGTCGCCGAGGCCGATCGCCAAGGACGCGAGCTGCCCCAGGTCATGGCCACGGCCTGAGTTCGCACGGCACGCGGGGCGTGCGTCTCGACGCCGCCGGGGAAGGCTGCGCGGGCGTTCTCCGACGTGGTGCGGCCGACGGTGTGACAACCAGCATCATCTTCGGAGGATCTGCGTGCTCGAAGGCGAGGGCGTAGCAGCGCACCGCTTCCACCTTGGCGAGGCAGAGGCCCCGGTCGAGGGTCGGTGTGCCGGTGGCGAGCACCACGTTCGTGGCCCGGAGGGTGGTGCCGTCCCCAGAGTCCCCGTCGGTCTGCGATACCCGTGTGCGCACCTCCGGGTTTGTGGTGCAGTATGCAAGTATTGCATACTGCAAACATGACTTTCCTTGCCGTGCCCCGCCGCTATGCCCATGTGCGGACCGTCGGGCCCGGGCAGGTGAGCCTGCTGGCGCTGGCACTGCTCGTGGGGTTGGGCGCGGGTTTCGGCGCGGTCCTCTTCCGGTTCATGATCGAGGGCCTGACGCAGCTGTTCAGCGGCCACGCCGACTACGCTGCGGCGGGGCACGCGCCCAACCCGTTGGTGCCCTGGTTGGGGCCGTTCTTCGTGGTCCTGACACCGGTGGTCGCGGGACTGGTCTACGGCCCCCTGGTCCATCGGTTCGCACCGGAGGCCCGGGGCCACGGGGTTCCCGAGGTGATGCTCGCCGTGGGGCGCAACGGCGGTCGCATCCGCCCTCAGGTGGCGTTGGTG
>JBKJON010000250.1:0-2601 GCA_046595715.1 Marmoricola sp. | reverse complement strand
CGTCGTACTCCAGGAAGAAGCCGTCGACGTCGAGCTCGCTGAACAGCGCCTCGGCGACGAAGTCGTAGCTGCCGGACGCCGCCCACGAGGACCGGTAGTTGCCGCGGCACATGTGCGTGGTCACGGCGAGGCCCTCGGGCCGCTCGGAGATCGCGGCGTTGATCTGGCGGATGTAGCGCTCGTGCTGGTGCTCGGCGTCCCGCCCCTGCGCCGCCATGTCGGCCCGCTGCTCGGGGTCGTTGAGGTAGGCGAGGCTGGTGTCGTCGAGCTGGAGGTAGCGGCAGCCACGTTCGGCGATCAACCGCACCTGGTTGGCGTACGCCGAGGACAGGTCGTCCCAGAACTGGTCCTCGTCGGGATAGATCGACGGATCGATCGCTGCGCTGCCGCCGCGGTAGTGGACCATGCTGGGGGACGGGATGGTCAGCTTCGCCGTCATGTCCTCGGGGGCCACGGAGGCGAGGAAGTCGAAGGCCTCGCCGAAGACGGGCTTCTGGATGCGGATCGGCCCGTCCACCACGAGTCCGGCCGAGGTGAAGTCGAGGTCGCCTCCGGCGTTGCGGAAGTGCACCTCCAGCTGTTCGTCGGTGCGGTGCACGCCCTCGAGCTGGTAGATGAAGTCCATGTGCCACGACGTACGACGGAACTCGCCGTCGGTGACCGTCTGCAGCCCGGCCTCCCGCTGGAGGTCGACGACGTCGATGATCGCCACGTCCTCGGCTGCCGCGAGCTGCTCGTCGGTGACACGGCCGGCCGCATGAGCCTCGCGGGCCTCGAGCAGCTCGCGGGGTCGCAGCAGGCTCCCCACGTGGTCAGCGCGGAACGGGGGGTCGAAGCGTGACGACACGGGGTCCTCCTGGGGGCGGGTGGTCCAACCCTTCCACGTCGGGGCCACCGGCTGAAGCGGCCCGGCTCTTCAGGCCGTTCGCCGGCGCCGCAGGAACGGGTCCGTCAGCGAGGGAGGCTGGTAGCCGGCATCCGCGCGTGAGAGCGTCACGCCGGGCGGGACGATCTCGTCGATCCGGTCGAGGACGTCGCTGCTCAGGGTGACCTCGGTGGCGCCGAGCTGGGACTCGAGCTGCTCCATCGTGCGCGGGCCGATGATGGGCGCCGTGACCGCAGGGTGCTGGAGCACGAACGCCAGCGCGAGGTGAACCAGCGTGATCCCGCTCTCCTCGGCCAGCACGGCCAGGGCATCGGCGGCCTCGAGCTTGGCCCGGTTGCCCGGGTCCTCGAGGTCGTAGCGGGCCGGCATCCGCTTCGCGCGGTTGGACTCCGGTGCGGGCCGGCCCTTGCGGTAGCGGCCGGTCAGCCACCCGCCGGCGAGGGGGCTCCAGGGCAGGACGCCCATACCGAGCTGCGCGGCGACCGGCAGCAGGTCGGCCTCGATGCCACGCACCAGGATCGAGTACGGCGGCTGCTCGGTCACGAACCTGCCGAGGCCCCGCCTCTGGGAGACCCACTGGGCCTCGACGACCTGGTGGGCCGGGAAGGTCGAGGAACCGAAGGCGCGGATCTTGCCCTGGTGCTGGAGGTCGGTCAGCGCGGAGAGCGTCTCCTCGACGTCGGTGTCCCGCTCGGGGCGGCGCCGCCCGGCGCACCCATGGCGACGTCTATCGGGCCGTGGAACTTGGTGGCGAGGATGACGTCGTCGCGACGACCCCTGAGCGCCTTGCCGACGATCTCCTCCGACTCGCCCTGCGAGTAGACGTCGGCGGTGTCGACGAAGTTGATGCCGGCATCGAGCGCCCGGTGGATGATCTCGACCGAGGTGTCGTGGTCGGCCTCCCCCCACTGGCCGAACATCATCGCCCCGAGACAGAGGGGGCTGACCTGCATGCCGGTACGTCCTAGTCCGCGATGCTCCATGCGTTCCACCGTAGGACGAGACCCAAGTGGGCGACCAGCGGCCTCAGCCCGTCGTGGGCTCGACGGCCAGCACGGGACAGGCAGCGTCGAGGATGACCCGCTGGGCCACGCTGTCCATCGACATCCTGCCGACCGCGGTGCTGTGCCGGATCCCCCGGGCGGTCGGAGCGGCGCTACCGGGCGTCGGCCTGAGCAGCCCGCAGCACGGCCACCACGTAGTCGTCCGCCAGAGGTTGGAGGTCGTAGGTGCCGAACAGCTGCTCGACCTCCAGGCCTGCCCCCTCCACGTGCTCGGTGAGCTCCGCGACGGAGTAGTCGCGGCTGCCCCGAGGTCCCTCCTGCTGGTGGAAGCCCACGAGCATGCGGCCTCCCGGGGCCAGGAGCTGCCCCAGCGTCCACAGTGCCCGGGTCTCGGTGCCCTCGCCCAGGTAGACCATCACGTTGCCGACGACCACCACCACGTCGTACGCCGTGGGTCGGCCGGCCGCCTCGAGCAGAGCGGTCGAGAGGCCGAGGATGTCGGTCTCGAGGACCGTCACCCCGGGGAAGAGCCGGTGTGAGTGTGCGATCAGGAACGGGTCCTTCTCGACCGCGGTGACGTCGTGGCCGCGTGCGGCGAGGGCGGCCGACACCCGCCCCATGCCGGACCCCGCGTCGAGGACCCGGGCGTGGCGCGGAGCCAGCACGTCGGCCAGCCGCGCCTCCCCGTCGATGTCCTGGCCCTGCTCGATC
>JBKJON010000044.1:0-2520 GCA_046595715.1 Marmoricola sp. | reverse complement strand
GTCTCCGCGTCGTGCGAAGCCGCGGAGACGGGAACGCGTCAGGGTCCGCCTTCAGCTGGGCATCAGTGAACCGCTTGCGCAGCTCGCGCACCTGACCCAGCTTCGTCGGCAGGTCGTCGTGGAGCTGGTCGGGACCCGCGAGCGCGTCCTGGAGCGCAAGGTGGCGCAGCTCGACGGTGGAGTACTGCATCGCGAGCAGGTGCTTGACCTGGTGGTTGAAGCTCTCCCGGATCATCCGCCCACCGTGTGGGAACGGGGAGTGCAGCAGAGCCGCGACGAACCGGTTGCGCTGGTGGAAGTAGGCCTGCCAGTCCAGGGCGTCGTTCTTGTCGGTCCAGGGGATGTGCCAGACCGCGACCCCGGGCATCGTGATGGTCGGGTAGCCGGCCGCCTGGGCGCGTACGCCGTACTCGGAGTCGTCCCACTTGATGAACAGGGGCAGGCTCAGGCCGATCTCGCGCACGACCTCCATCGGGATCAGGCACATGAACCACGGGTTGAAGTCGACGTCGACGCGGCGGTGCAGCCAGCGCGAGCTGCGCAGGTTGCGGGCGCCGAAGTCCCAGTCGGTCTCCACGGTCGGGGGCGAGGTCCACCAGAACCGGTAGCGGTTGATGATCTCGCCGTAGCTGTGCAGGCGCGACTTGCTGAACAGGCTGAACATGTGGCCGCCGACGATCGAGGGGCGCCTGGCCAGGTCGCCGAAGACGACCGCCCGCAGGATGCTCTCGGGCTCGCAGACGATGTCGTCGTCGAGGAACAGGACGTACTTCGAGCGATCGGCCTTGAGGGTCTCGAACTGCGCCCGGGCGAAACCGCCCGAGCCCCCGATGTTGCCCTGCTCGATGACGCGGAGCTTGCCGTCGAGGGAGGCCTCGGCCGCCGCGAAGTACTCGCTGCCGGTGACCTTGTCGGTGCCCTGCTCCATCACGAGCACCTCGTCGAGGAGCGCCTTGACGGCCTCGTCACCACCGATCTGGCCGATGAGCCTGGCGCAGAAGTCGGGCCGGTTCATCGTCGTGATGCCGACCGTGACACTGCCGGCGTCGGCCCGGTCGGCGGGCACCTCGGCCACCCAGCTGGCCCGCTCGACGACGACGTCGTCGTCACCGGCCACCACGTCGAACCAGTACCAGCCGCCGTCTTGGAACGGGGTCAGGGAGAGGGCGAACTCGAAGCGGTTGGGCTCGGTCCCGGTCGTGGTGGCGGAGTCCACGCGCTGCGAGCGACCGTTGGCCATCGAACGGTAGACCGTGACCGTCGCTCCCGGGCCACTCACGATGATGTCGAGCGTCACCTCCTCCACCACGGTCCACCGACGCCAGTAGCTGGCCGCGAACCCGTTGAAGTAGGTGCCGCTGGAGACCCGCTCACTGTGGTCGACACGCAGGCGGTGCCGGTCGAGGATGGCGTCGGGGTGCAGTGAGCTGCCGGTCGACATTGACTGGCGCAACGCGGCGCGGTTCATGTTCTTGGCGACCGCGCTCGAGCCGATCGAGCCCTTGTCGGCGTCCAGGACGGACGCCTCGGTGTCCACGTAGAGCGGCACCACGTCGAGATCGCGGTCGACGGGCAGCACGAAGCGCTGGAGCACCCTGCGCACGGTCGTGACGTCGGGGTCGGGCCCGACGGCATCGGTAGAAAGCGTCACTCGTCCACTCCTCCGGACTTGAGCACGGAGCCACCCTCGAAGTGTGGCTTGAGCTTGTTCTCGAACATCGACAGTGCCGAACCGATGGCCATGTGCATGTCGAGGTACTTGTAGGTGCCGAGGCGGCCACCGAAGAGCACCATCGGCTCCTTGCGAGCGAGGTCGCGGTACTTGAGCAGCTTCTCGCGGTCCTCGGCGGTGTTGATCGGGTAGTAGGGCTCGTCCCCCTCCTCCGCGAAGCGGGAGTACTCGTGGACGATCACGGTCTTCCCGGGGAGGTGGGTGCGCTCGGGGTGGAAGTGCTTGAACTCCAGGATGCGGGTCCAGGGAACTTCCTGGTCGTTGTAGTTCATCACCGAGGTGCCCTGGAAGTCGTCGACCTGCATCACCTCGGGCTCGAGGTCCACGGTGCGCCACGACAGCCGGCCCTCACTGTTGCCGAAGTACTCGTCGACCGGCCCGGTGTAGACGATCGGGACCGTGCCCTTGAAACGGGCCGCGACCCCGTTGGACTCGTCGAGGAAGTCGGTCTCGAGCTGCACCGTGACGCGCGGGTGGTCGGCCATCCGGGTCAGCCATGCGGCATACCCGTCGACCGGCAGGCCCTCCCACCGGTCGTTGAAGTAGCGGTTGTCGTAGGTGTAGCGCACCGGCAGCCGACTGATGATCTCGGCCGGGAGGTCGCGCGGGTCGGTCTGCCACTGCTTGGCGGTGTAGCCGCGCACGAACGCCTCGTAGAGGGGGCGGCCGACGAGGGACACGGCCTTCTCCTCGAGGTTCGCCGGCTCGCCGACGAGCTCGGCAGCGTGCCCGGCGACGAGCGAGCGGGCCTGTGCGGGGCTGAACGCGCTGCGGAAGAACTGGTTGAC
>JBKJON010000314.1:0-5543 GCA_046595715.1 Marmoricola sp. | reverse complement strand
GTCGTCGTCGGCGCCGACTCGAAGGAGGTCTGATGGCAGTGCACGACGCGGTCGAGGTGGTCATCGCCAAACGTGAGCGCTCCGAGCTCACCGACAGCCAGATCGACTGGGTGATCGACGCCTACACCCGAGGCGAGGTCGCCGACGAGCAGATGTCGGCGCTGGCCATGGCGATCCTGCTCAACGGCATGAACCGTCGGGAGATCTCGCGCTGGACCCACGCGATGATCGCGAGCGGGGAGCGGATGGACTTCTCCACGCTCTCGCGGCCCACCGCCGACAAGCACTCCACCGGCGGGGTCGGCGACAAGATCACGCTCCCGCTGGCACCCCTGGTGGCGGCCTGCGGCGTCGCAGTGCCCCAGCTCTCGGGACGGGGCCTGGGTCACACGGGCGGCACGCTCGACAAGCTGGAGTCGATCCCCGGCTGGCAGGCGGCGCTGTCCAACGAGGCGATGCTCGCCCAGCTCGAGGACGTCGGCGCCGTCATCTGCGCCGCCGGATCCGGCCTGGCGCCGGCGGACAAGAAGCTCTACGCCCTACGCGACGTGACCGGGACCGTCGAGGCGATCCCGCTGATCGCGTCGTCGATCATGAGCAAGAAGATCGCCGAGGGCACCGGCGTGCTGGTGCTCGACGTGAAGGTCGGCACGGGGGCGTTCATGAAGGACCTCCGGCAGGCCCGCGAGCTGGCCGAGACGATGGTGGCCCTGGGACAGGACGCAGGCGTGCACACCGTCGCGCTGCTCACCGACATGTCGACCCCGCTCGGACTGACCGCCGGCAACGCCCTCGAGGTGCGCGAGTCGGTCGAGGTGCTAGAGGGTGGCGGTCCCGCCGACGTCGTCGAGCTGACCGTCGCGTTGGCCCGGGAGATGCTCGCCGGTGCCGGGCGCGACGACGTCGACCCGGCCGCGGTGCTCGCCTCGGGCGGAGCGATGGACGCCTGGCGGCGGATGATCTCGGCGCAGGGCGGCGACCCGTCCGCCGCGCTTCCCACGGCGCGCGAGACGCACGTCGTCACGGCCCCGGCCAGCGGGACGCTGACCCGGCTCGACGCGATGGCCGTCGGCCTGGCCGCCTGGCGTCTGGGGGCCGGACGCGCCCAGCAGGGGGCGGCCGTGCAGGCCGGTGCGGGGGTGGAGTGGCACGCGCGTCCGGGGGACGCGGTGACCGAGGGAGAGCCGCTGCTCACCCTCCACACCGACGAGCCGGAGCGGTTCGAGCGGGCTCTCGAGTCGCTGGGGGGCGGCTACGACGTCTCACCGGGCGGCGCATCGTACGAGCCGACGCCGATCGTGCTCGACCGGATCAGCTGAGGGCTCAGACGTAGGTCGTGACCTCGCCTCTGAGCGTCGTCACTTCACCGGTGGCGAAGTTGGCCATGTCGGCCGCTGTCGCCCTGCCCTGCTCTCCGGACATGGCTGCGCCGAAGGCCGAGCGGTCGGCGAACCGAAGCTCGGCCACGAAGTAGGCGCCGGGCGGCTGTCCCTTCGGGCCGGGATCGGGCTTGCTCGCGGTGAACGACTGCAGGCCGGGGAGCTGCGCGGCCAGGGGGGCGTGCGTCTGCGCGTAGTAGGCGTCGAACGCAGCCGGGTCCTCGGGCTGGTCGTAGATGACGGTGAGCTGGTAGGTCATCGCCCCACCCTCGTCCCAGACCGCCCCGGAGACAAGCTGGCGCCTCGACTCCGGCCTCAGGAGAGCAGCAGGACGACGGTCTCCGCGACGCAGGCCGGCTTGTCCTGGCCCTCGATCTCGATGACGAACTTGAAGGTGAGCTGCCGCCCGGCGGGGATCTCGGCGACCTCGCCGACGGTCACCTTGGCGCGCACCTTCGAGCCCACCCGCACGGGGTTGGGGAAGCGCACCTTGTTGACGCCGTAGTTCAGCTTGGCCCCGGGAGTGTCGAGGTCGAAGACCTGGCTGCCCAGCCACGGGAGCAGGGAGAGCGTGAGGTAGCCGTGCGCGATGGTGCCGCCGAACGGGCCTTCCCTGGACCTCTCGACGTCGACGTGGATCCACTGGTGGTCCCCGGTGGCGTCGGCGAACTGGTTGACGCGCTCCTGGCTGATCTCGACCCAGTCGCTGGTGCCGATCTCCTCACCGGCTGCGGCCTCGATCTGCTCGAACGTGCTGAACACGCGCATGTGTGTCGCTCCTCGTGGCCCCTTCGCTCGAAGGGTGTTGGATGGCTGTGTGGCGAACACCCCCGAACCTACCGCCCTCACTCCCGACGTCGTCAGGGCTGTCCCGAAGGTCCTGCTGCACGACCACCTCGACGGCGGGCTGCGACCGTCGACGATCGTGGAGCTGGCCCGCGAGGTGGGGCACACGCTGCCCACCGAGGACGCAGAGTCGCTCGGTCGGTGGTTCACCGACTCGGCGGACAGCGGGTCGCTCGTGCGCTACCTCGAGACCTTCGACCACACGGTGGCCGTGATGCAGCGCGCTGACCACCTCACCCGCGTCGCGCGGGAGTGCGTGGAGGACCTGGCCGCCGACGGGGTGGTGTACGCCGAAATTCGCTACGCCCCTGAACAGCACCTGGAGGACGGACTGACCCTCGAGGAGGTCGTCCGTGCGGTCCAGCTCGGCTTCGACGAGGGGACGGCCGCCACCGGCATGGTGGCCAAGCAGCTGCTGACCGCGATGAGGCACCAGGCACGGTCGCGCGAGATCGCCGAGCTGGCGGTGCTGCACCGCGACGACGGCGTGGTCGGGTTCGACATCGCCGGTGCCGAGGCCGGCTACCCGCCCACCCGGCACATTGACGCCTTCGAGTACCTCCAGCGGGAGAACGCCCACTTCACCATCCACGCGGGCGAGGCCTTCGGGCTGCCGTCGATCTGGCAGGCGCTCCAGTGGTGCGGCGCCGACCGCCTCGGTCACGGCGTACGCATCATCGACGACATCGAGGTGGACGACGACGGGACGGTCCATCTCGGCCGACTCGCGCAGTACGTCCGTGACAAGCGGATCCCGCTGGAGCTCTGTCCGCACTCCAACATCCAGACCGGGGCGGCCGCCTCGATCGCGGAGCACCCCATCGGGCTGCTGAGCCGCCAGCGCTTCCGGGTCACCGTCAACACCGACAACCGGTTGATGAGCGGCACGTCGATGAGCAAGGAGATGTCCGCGCTGGTCGACGCCTTCGGCTGGAAGCTGGCCGACCTGCAGTGGGTCACCGTGAACGCCATGAAGTCGGCCTTCACGCACTTCGACCAGCGCCTGCGACTCATCAACGACGTCATCAAGCCCGGGTACGCCGAGCTGGGCCTCTCGCACTCGACGTGACGCGGCGGAGGCGTCCTCCCGGGGGTCACGATTGGTTCTCGAGCGCCCCCGGAGCCCCGATGATCTGGCACCATCGGCCCATGGAACCCTGGCAGCGATTCCCCTCCCACGAGGAGTCTCCGCAGGTGGCACGTCTGCGGGCCAGGTCGGCGAGGCTCATGGAGAGGCTCGCCACCACCGGCGGGAACCGGTCAGGTGGCGTGCAGCACCTGGTGGGACTGGCCGCGATGGTGGTCCAGCTCAAGCGGATCGCGCCGGCTGCGACGGCCTCGGCCTGGGTGATGCAGCCGCACTACGCCTACGACCCCGAGGACCCTGGGGTGGCACTGACCCGGGCGGCACGCCTGCGCGGGATCGAGACCAGGCTGATCACGCGGCCCGCGACGGTGAGCACGCACCCGTTGCTGTCCTCGATCTTCCCGGGGACGCTGCTCGGCCCGGTCTTCCTGCGTGCGCTCGTCATCGACGGCCGCCAGGCCATCGTGGGCGGCCCGGACGACGTGTCGGGCCAGCGCACCTCCTGGTACACCACCCTCCCCGACATCGTGGACGCCGTCACGGAGCTGTGGCACGCGACCCTGCCGCTGTGTGAGCCCATCCTGCCGGAGGGGCAGGTCGCCCCTTTGACGGACCGTCAGCTGGACGTCGCGCGGCTGCTGTGCGTGGGCCACGAGGACCCGGAGATCGCCGAGCTGCTGGGACTGCCGCTCCTCACGGTCGAGCTCGAGGTCACGCAGCTCTTCGAGGTGCTGGGCGCAGGTACCCGCACCGAGGCCGTGCTGACCATGCGCGGTCGAGGGATCAACGGCGGCTGGCGCAACGCCTGGCCCTGAGCCTGGAGGTCGTAGGCCCGGGTCAGGTGCGCGGAAGGATGACCAGCCACGGCTGGTCCCAGCCCGCGACGTGAAGTCGGGCCGTCTCGAAGTCCGCACGCGTGCGCCGCACCTCGTGGCCGCACGCCGGGTCGTAGACGGTGAGCCCTTCGTCGTCGATCCCGGTCACCAGCACGATGTGCTGCATCCAGCTGCCCTCGCCGACGAAGAGCGGAACCGGCCTCCCGGCGGCCTGCATCGCCTCCCAGGCCCGACCCGGGTGACGCGGGTCCACGACGCGGTTGACCCAGTCGCCGCCGAGATGACGGACCAGGGCCGCCGGCCGGGTGCCGAGGCTCGGAGGCCAAGGCAGCTGGAGCCTGCCCTGGCGGTCGTGCGCCGAGCTGGTGCGCCGCCGGGTGGCCAGGGCCGCGCGACCGAAGGCGGTCACCGGGTCCGGGTCGCCCAGCACCGTGGCGGCGTACCCCCGGTCGGCGAGCAGCCGCATCATCACCAGCACGCACGACCCGCAGGTCGTCCGGTCGGGCTGGGGGAGCGGGGTGTGGCGGGTGAACGCGAGGGGCTCGGGTGTCACTCGTTTTTCTGGTTCACCAGAAAAACTGCCACTTCCCCCACGTTGCAACGATGGGTAAGTGGTGGTTTTTCTGGTTAACCAGAAAAACCACCACCGCTGCATCTGGGCCACCAGGTGCCGGCCCACCAGCAGCCAGGGGTGCAGAGGCCGGGGGAGTCTCATGCGTCGGTCGAGGTCCCGGTGAGCGCCCGGATCTCGCGGTACGCCGCCTCGGGGGTGAGCACGCGGCAGCCCATCCGCTGGGCGTGGGCGACGATCTTGCGCTGGTCGGCGAACAGGTGCAGACCCCGGCGGACGAGGTAGAACGGGGGCTTGCGGTGCTCCTGGAGGTCGCGGGAGAGGCGGCGTACGAACGTCATGGCCGGGTGCTGAGTCACGCACAGCGCGTCGGCGACCAGGCCTCGGCGGGTGCACTCGGTGACGACCTCCTGGGCGAAGATCCCCTCGGCCACGAAGTACGCCGAGCCGCCCAGGTCCAGGACCCGGTGGCCGGTCCGGCCGTTGGCGGCGATCTCGTAGACCGGCGCGTCGGTGCTGCCGGTCCGGCACAGCTCCTCGACCGCAGCGACGGCGTCATCGGCGTTCCAGGACGCCGGATCGTCCCAGTCGACGATCGGCTCGCCTCCGGCCAGGTCGAGCTGCGGCAGCGTCGGGTCGTCCCCGTCCTTGTAGTAGTCGTCGAACCGTAGGACGGGAAGGCCCAGCCGCTCGGCCAGGCGCGACTTGCCCGACCCCGAGGGGCCGGCGAGGACGATCACCTGCGCGCGCACCGCAGGATCATCCCATCGGGCGCCGGGGAAGGTCAGACGAGGTGGTCGCCGGGGCAACCAGAACCGATGACG
>JBKJON010000281.1:0-7749 GCA_046595715.1 Marmoricola sp. | reverse complement strand
GTGCTGCCACGGCGGTGCCTCTCGTTGCTGCGCCACCCTGCCCGACTGCAGAGCGACTCTCGGATGTTCCTTGGGGAAGCCCCTCGGGCTGAAAAAACCCTAACCCTGAAGTAGAGGGTTAACGTTATGTCAACCTGAGGTGGTGAGACCAAAGTAGGTGGCGGGGCCCGCCGTACTCGCGCAACACGCGGGTGTCCCCCACAGATTCCACTATTTCCGTGAGGCGTCGCAGATTTACCTCGCAGAGGTGCCGAGGCGTCGCAGATTGACCTGGGCGTTCCCCAAGGGAGGTGAAACTGCGACGCCTCGACCGCCTAGGAGGGTCAATCTGCGACGCCTCAGCGAGTTATTTAGTGGTGGGGCGGCCGGGGACGGAGACGTCGAGCTGCTGGCCCGGACGCTTGAGGAGTACGGCGAGCACCTCGGCCTTCTGGCCGGAGTCCTCGGCGCTGCCCCACAGGACCCGGCGGCCGTCGGTCAGCACGAGCTGGATCTCGTCCACCGAGGCGACCTCGAGGGTGGCGACCCGGGCGGCGATCCGCTGAGGCAGGGCGTCGATCACGCGGGCCGCCTCCAGCAACGCCTCCGCGGCGGTGTCCGGCTCGGTGCGGACGAGCGGCAGCCGTGGCGGTCGGGTCTCGTAGCTGCCGAAGAGGACGCCCTCGGGGTCCAGCGCCTGCAAACCCTCGCCGCGGTCGATCACCGCGATCGGGGTGCGCTCAGTGACCTCGATGTGCACGGTATGCGGCCAGCTCCGCGAGACCTCAGCCTTGCGGACGGACGCGATCGACTCGACCCTCGCCCGGATCGCGTCGAGGTTGACGCGTGCGAGCGGAGTTCCGGTCGGGACATCGGCCGCGCGCTTGATCCGCGCGTCGCCCAGGCTGTGGGTGCCGGTCACGTCGACGCTGCGCGCGGTGACGAGCCCGGAGAAGAACACCGCCCAGGCTGCGCCGGCCACCAGCGCGAGCACGAGCACCGCCAGCACGTAGGAGCGGACCCGGTGCCAGCGACCGGCGAGCCGGCGCTTGCGGAAGTCCCGCTGCGCGATGCGCACGGTCTCCTCGTCGGGACCCCACGACGGGGGCGGCGCGGCCTGCGAGGGGTCCTGACGACGACGCAGGAGCCCTCGGCGTGGCGGCTTCCCGGATCTTTCGTCCTCCGAGGTGCGACTGCGGCGGTCAAGCATCGTCATCACGCACACCTCGTTCCTCGAGCAGCTCGAGCACCTCGGGACCTAGCAGGGTCACGTCACCGGCCCCGAGGGTCAGCACCACGTCGCCGGGACGGGCCGCGCGCACCAGGTGGGCCGCCACGGCCGACCACGAGGGCTCGAAGACGACGTCGCCCGCGTCCAGGGGTACGGCGGCCGCCACCATCGCGCCACTGACGCCCGGCTCCGGGTCCTCTCGCGCCACGTAGATGTCCATCACCACCACGGAGTCGGCCGCACCCAGCGCCACGCCCATGCCGTGGCCGAAGATGCGGGTGCGCGAGACCATGTGCGGCTGGAAGGCCACGACGACCCGCCCCTCCCCCGCCAGCGAGCGAGCCGCCTGCAGGTCCCCGCGGATCTCGTTGGGGTGGTGGGCGTAGCTGTCGTACACCCGGACACCGTCGGCCTGGCCCTTGAGCTCCATCCGTCGTCTGGTGCCGGTGAACGCGGTCAGCCCGCGTGCGAGGTCGGCGAAGTCGAACCCGAGCCGCAGCCCGCACGCCAAGGCGCCGAGCGCGTCGAGGACGTAGTGCCGCCCGGGGATCTGCAACGTGATCTCGCCGAGCCGGGTGTCGCGGTCCACGACGGTGAACGTCGAGGTCGACCCCAGGAAGCGGACCCCCTCGGCCCGCACCTCGGCATCGAGGCTCTCCCCCACCCGGACCACGGTCAGGCCACGCGAGACGGCCGTGCGCCCCAGCGCATCGGCACCGGGGTCATCGGCGCACACGACGATGAAGCCGTCGGGCGAGACGCGGTCGAGGAAGGTGTCGAAGGCGGCCCGGTAGGCCTCCTCGGTCCCGTAGTTGTCGAGGTGGTCGGCCTCGACGTTCGTGACCAGGGCTGCGTGCGGGGAGTAGACGAGGAAGGCTCCGTCGCTCTCGTCGGCCTCCGCCACGAAGAGCTCGCCGCTGCCGTCGTGGGCGTTGGACCCGGTCTCGTTGAGCTCGCCGCCGATGGCGAAGGACGGGTCGGCACCGCAGTGCTGGAGCGCCACCGTCAGCAGCGAAGTGGTGGTGGTCTTGCCGTGGGTGCCGGCGACCGCGACCACGACGCGCCCCTGCATCACCGACTCCAGAGCCGCCGAGCGCGGCAGCAGGCGCAGACCGCGGCGGGCTGCCTCGAGCACCTCTGGGTTCGTGTCGCGCACGGCCGTCGAGATGACCACGGTCTCGGCCTCGCCGAGGTTCTCGGCCGCGTGACCGACGTGGCAGGTGGCGCCGAGGGCGCGCAGTCCCTCGAGGGCGCGCGACTCCTTGGCGTCGCTGCCCGAGACGGTCATCCCCCGGCCCAGCATGATGCGAGCGATGCCGGACAGCCCGGCGCCACCGATTCCGACGAAGTGCACCGCCCCGAGCTCGTCGGCGGGCAGCAGGGTCTCGGGGACGGGCACCCTCATCGGCGGGCCTTCTTCCGGGAGCCCGCACGGGAGCGTGCGGTGAGGATCAGCTCGGCCAGCTTGTCGTCCGCGTCGAGCGGGATGACGTGGGAGGCGGCCGCGGACATCTCGGCGAGACGCGCGGGGTCGGTCAGCAGGTCGGGTACGGCGCCGCGCACCCACTCGGGGGTCAGGGCCGCATCGGAGACCAGCAGGCCACCGCCGGCGTCGACCACCGGGCGGGCGTTGTGGGCCTGCTCGCCGTTGCCGATCGGCAGCGGGACGTAGATCGCGGGCAGGCCGACCCCGGAGACCTCCGTGACGGTGTTGCTCCCCGCGCGGCACAGGACGGCATCGGCAGCGGCGTAGGCGAGGTCCATCCGGCTGACGAACGCCTCGGTGACGTACGCCGGGCCGCCGGGCGTGACCTCCGGGGCGGCCTCGCCCCGGGGACCGAGGATGTGCAGGACCTGGACCCCGGCCGCGGCGAAGGCGGGCGCGGCGGCGGACACCGACTGGTTGAGCCGACGCGCCCCCTGGGACCCGCCCGTCACGAGCAGGGTGGGCAGGTCGGGGTCGAGCCCGAAGTGTGCGCACGCCTCGGCGCGGAGCGAGGCCCGGTCGAGGGTGCTGATCATCCGCCGGACGGGCAGACCGATGTAGTGCGCGTGCGGGAGCGCCGTCTCCGGGAAGCTGGTCGCGACGTGGGTGGTGAGCCGGGCACCGAGCTTGTTGGCGATACCGGGCAGCGCGTTGCCCTCGTGGACGACCAGCGGCAGACCGCGCTTGTGGGCCGCCAGGTAGGCCGGGACGGAGACGTAGCCACCGAAGCCCACGACCACGTCGGGCTGGAGCCGGTCGATCACCTCGAGGGCCGCCTTCATCGCGCCGCGGAGGCGGGCCGGGGTGCGGAGCAGGTCGGCGTTGGGACGCCGAGGCAGCGGCACCGGCGGGACGAGCTCGAGCGGGTAGCCGGCCTCGGGGATGACGCGGGTCTCGAGGCCTCGCGCGGTCCCGAGGGCCGTGATCAGGATCTCGGGGTCACGGCGGCGCAGGGCGTCGGCCGTGGCCAGCAGAGGGGAGGTGTGGCCAGCGGTCCCGCCACCTGCCAGCAGGACCCGTCGGGGAGCCGGGGTGTGGACCATCAAGAACGCCTCGGGCGGGCGCTACCGGCCGAGATCGCGCCAGGGAAGGCGTCCGAGGACGGCAACTTGCCGGGGTTCCTGCCGCGCGCACCTCGTCGCTCCCCACGCCGCGCCCGCAACGCCTCGGCGGCCTCGGGCTCGGCCCGGGCGAAACCCACCAGCAGACCCAGGGCCACCAGCGAGGGCACGAGCGCGGACCCGCCGTAGGAGACCAGTGGCAACGGGATGCCGATCACGGGCAGCAGGGCCAGCACCATCCCGATGTTGATGATCATCTGACCCATCAGCCAGATGGTCACGCCCGCGGTCACGTAGCGCACGAAGGGGTCGGCGGTGTTGATGGCCAGCCGGATGGCGGCGAAGGCGATGGCCCCGAAGAGTGCCAGCACCAGCAGGGTGCCGACCAGGCCGAGCTCCTCGCCCAGCACGGCGAAGATGAAGTCCGTGTGGGCCTCGGGCAGGGTGCCCCACTTCTGCTGGCTGGCGGAGAGGCCCTTGCCGAAGATTCCGCCGCTGGACATGCCCAGCAGGCCGTGCCCGGCCTGCCAGCCGGCTCCCTGGAAGTCCTTGAACGGGTCGATGAAGCTGGTCAGCCGGTTGCGCCGCTCGGCGTTGGAGGCCGCCAGGTAGAACGCCACCACGCCCACGAGCGAGAAGGCGATGCCGAAGAGCCGTGCCGGCATGCCCACGACCCAGAGCATCCCGAGGAGGATCGCGAACAGCACCAGCGCCGTGCCGAGGTCGCGCTGGATCACGACGAGGAGCGCGATCAGGGAGACCACCGGCGCCACAGGGATCAGGGCGTGCCAGGGGTTGCCGAGCAGCTTCTCCTTCTTGGCGTAGACGTCGGCCGACCACAAGATGATCGAGAGCTTGGCGATCTCGGAGGGCTGCACGGTCAGCGGCCCGAGGGCGAGCCAGTTGCGGTTGCCGTTGACCGCGAACCCGAGGCTGGTCTGGGTCAGCGCCAGGAGCACGACGGCGACGAGCACCGACGGCCAGGCGAGCAGGCGCAGGAACCTGCGGTTGATCCGGCTGGCCAGGTAGGCCGCCGGCAGGCCGATCGCCACCCAGGTGAGCTGCTTGAAGAAGATGTAGTAGCTGCTGTCGTGCACCCGGTAGGAGTAGACGCTGGAGGCGCTGAGCACCATCATCAGCCCGATCGCGAGCAGCATCGTGGCGCCGCCGAGCAACAGGTAGTAGGACGTGAGAGGACGCTCGAGGGTCCGGCGCAGGTGCGCTGTGCGGCCTGCGAGCCCGGGTCGGGCGGACTGCTGGCGCGTCTCGCTGGTGACGCTCACAGGTCCTCCTCGTTGTCCGTCCCCCGCCTCCGCTGCACCGCTGCGGCGAAGGCGTCGCCGCGTGCGCCGTAGTTGGCGAACATGTCCATGGAGGCACATCCCGGGGCGAGCAGCACGGTGTCCCCGGGACGGGCCAACGTCGCAGCACCTGCCACGACACGGTCCATGGGTCCTACCCCTTCAGTCTCTCCGGCGGCCACTTCGATCACGGGCACATCGGGCGCGTGTCGCGAAAGCGACTCCCGGATCACGGGGGCGTCGCGGCCCAGGAGCACGACACCCCGCAGCCGTTCGCGGACCGCGACCACGAGGTCGTCGAAGCGGGCTCCCTTGGCCAGTCCGCCCGCGACCCACACCACGGGGTCGTAGGCCCGCAGCGAGGCGAGCGCCGCATGGGGGTTGGTGGCCTTCGAGTCGTCGATCCAGGTGACGCCCTCGACGACTGCGACCTGGGCGATCCGGTGGCCGTCGGGACGGAACTCCTTCAGGGCGGTGCGGATCGCACTGGCCGGGACACCGTGGGAGCGCGCGAGCGCCGCGGCGGCCAGGGCGTTGGCCACGTAGTGGGGTGCGTCGGTGGCCAGGTCCCCGAGGGTGCAGATCTCGGCGGCCGTCGTCTGGCGCTCCTCGATGAACGCCCGGTCGGCGAGCACGTCGTCGACCAGGCCCAGCATGCTGACGGCCGGGGTGCCGAGCGTGAACCCGATCGCCCGGGCGCCCTCCTGCACGTCGGCGTCCATGACCAGCCGCTCGGTGGCCGGGTCCTGCACGTTGTAGACGCACGCCCGTTCGACCCCGGAGTAGATGCGCCCCTTGTCGGCGGCGTAGCCCTGCAGGCCTCCCTCCGGTCCGGCGTACCAGTCCAGGTGGTCCTCGGCGATGTTGAGGACCGCCGCTGACTCCGCCTTCATGGAGGAGGTGTAGTGCAGCTGGAAGCTGGAGAGCTCGACGGCCAGCACGTCGTAGGGCTCAGGGTCCATCACGGCCTCCACGATCGGCAGGCCGACGTTGCCGCAGGCGACCGCGCGAAGTCCGGCGGCCCTGAGCATCGCCTCGAGCATCTGCACCGTCGTGGTCTTGCCGTTGGTGCCGGTCACGGCCAACCACGGCGCGGGCTTGTCGGGATCGCGCAGCCGCCAGGCCAGCTCGACCTCGCCCCAGACGGGGACACCCCGTTCGACGGCCTGGCTGAGCAGCGGGGACGACGGGGCCCAGCCCGGCGAGGTCACCACGAGGTCGATGTCGGCGGGCAGGGTCGCGGTCGAGCCGGGACCCAGGATGATCGTGGCGCCGAGGCTCTCCAGCAGCGAAGCGCGCTCTGGACGGTCACCGGCCCCGGAGTCGTCGAGGGCGGTGACCTGTGCGCCCAGGAAGGTCAGGTTGTCGGCGGCGGCGTAGCCGGAGACCCCGAAGCCGGCCACCACCACACGTACGCCGCTCCAGTCGCTGGTGCGACCGAGCGCATCGATCGGGTTCATCGGGCCGACGTCCTCATACGCCGGCGACCCACTCCGCGTAGAACACCCCGAGGCCGGCGGCGACGAAGATCCCTGCGATCAGCCAGAACCGGATGACCACGGTGATCTCCTCCCAGCCCAACATCTCGAAGTGGTGGTGGAGCGGTGCCATCCGGAAGAGTCGTTTGCCCTTGGTGGCCTTGAAGAACCCGACCTGCAGGATCACCGAGAGCGTCTGGATCACGAACAGGCCGCCGAGCAGCGCGAGCAGGATCTCAGTGCGGGTGAGTACGGCGAACCCGGCGAGCGCGCCACCGAGGGCCAGCGAGCCGGTGTCGCCCATGAAGATCTTGGCCGGCGAGGCGTTCCACCACAGGAAGCCGAAGCACGCTCCGGTGATCGCAGCGGCCAGCACGGCGAGGTCCAGCGGGTCGCGCACGTCGTAGCACTTGGGACCCGAGGCCCGGCCGCACCACTGGTTGTTCTGCCAGATGTTCACCAGCGTGTAGGCACCGAACACCATCACGCAGGCACCGGCGGCGAGGCCGTCGAGCCCGTCGGTGAGGTTCACGGCGTTGCTGGTGCCGGTGATGATGAGCCAGATCAGCAGGATCACCAGCACCATCGGCAGCGCGAACCGGTCGAAGTCGCGGATGAACGAGATGTGCAGCGAGGCGGGGGTCTTGCCACGGTCGTCGCGTAGCGCCGGCGACAGGGCGAGGATGCCGAACAGCAACCCGACCAGGGTCTGGCCGATCATCTTGGCCTTGCTGCGCAGGCCCAGGCTGCGCTGCTTGACGATCTTGATGAAGTCGTCGACGAAGCCGACCAGGCCCATACCGACGAAAAGGAACAGGAGCAACAACGATGACGCCGAGGGCTCGCTCAGGGTGATCAGCTTCGCGGCGAAGTAGCCGATGACGGTGGCCAGGATGATGACGACCCCGCCCATCGTGGGCGTGCCGCGCTTGGTGTGATGGGTGGTGGGTCCGTCGTCGCGGATCTCCTGCCCGTAACCCAGCCGGGTGAACTGCTTGATCGCCACCCGGGTGCCGAGCAGCGAGATCAGCAGGGCCAGGCCGCCACCGAGCAGCACGGCTCTCATGTCGCGGCCACCTCCCCTTCCTGTCCGCTGTCGGGCTCCCAGTCAAGGAGTCCGTCGGCGACGAGCTCCAGCGCGGCGCCTCGCGACGCCTTCACCAGGACGACGTCGTCGGCCACGGCATTCTCCCGCACCCAGGCCAGTGCCTCG
>JBKJON010000207.1:0-2560 GCA_046595715.1 Marmoricola sp. | reverse complement strand
TGTGGCTGGAGAACTTGGGCTTTGCCGCTGAGGGCACCGGCTGGAAGCTGGTCCAGGACGGGGTTACCCGGCTCGGAGGTGACCTGCCGGTGAACATGTCCGGCGGCGTCCTGTCGTCCAACCCGATCGGCGCCAGCGGGATGATCCGGTTCGCCGAGGCCGCCCTGCAGGTCCGTGGAGCAGCCGGGGAGCACCAGGTCGACGGTGCGCGGCGAGCGCTGGGGCATGCCTACGGCGGCGGGTCGCAGTTCTTCGCGATGTGGGTGGTCGGCTCGGAGAAGCCCACCTCGTGACCCCTTACGTCCGCGTCGAGCGGCCGCGCGACCAGGTCGCCCTGGTGACGCTGGACCGGCCCGACCGGATGAACTCACTGGCGTTCGACCTCGTCGTGCCGCTGCGCGACGTCCTGCGTGGGTTGAACGACGACCCCTCGGTGCGTGCCGTCGTGCTGACCGGCGAGGGCCGCGGCTTCTGCTCCGGCGCCGACCAGAGCGGCGAGCGCGGCCGCGTGCCCCACGTCGCCGGGCTCACCGCGCCCACCGTCGCCCTGCGGGCGATGCAGGTGCTGGACGACCTGGTGCTCACCCTGCGCGGGATGCACCAGCCCGTCGTCGCCGCGGTCAACGGACCGGCCATCGGGGGCGGCATGTGCCTGGCACTGGCATGCGACATCCGCGTGGCCGGCGAGCCGGCGTACTTCCGCGCAGCGGGGATCAACAACGGCCTCACCGCCAGCGAGCTCGGGCTGTCCTACCTGCTCCCCCGGGCCATCGGATCCTCCCGCGCCTTCGAGATCATGCTCACCGGCCGCGACGTCCCGGCTGCGGAGGCCGAGCGGATCGGGCTCGTGTCGGCCGTCGTACCCCCCGAGCAGCTGGTCGAGCACTGCCTCGACCTCGGCGAGCGCATCGCGGCCTTCAGCCAGCCGGGCATCGAGCTCACCAAGCGGACGCTCTGGTCCGGCCTCGACGCGTCCAGCCTGCAGGGGCACATGGAGGCCGAGGGCCTCGGCCAGCTCTATGTCCGGCTGCTCACGTCCAACTTCGAGGAGGCGACCGCAGCCCGCAAGGAGGGCAGGCCCGCGGTGTTCCGCGACGAGCGATGAGTCTCATCTAGGCTGGGCGCACCATGATCGAACTTCGTACCCCTGCCGAGATCGAGCAGTTCCGACCGGCGGGCCGCTTCGTCGCCGAGGTCCTCCAGGCCACGGCCGCCGCAGCCGACGTCGGCGTCAACCTGCTCGACCTCGACCACCTGGCGCACCAGATGATCAAGGACCGCGGCGCGGAGTCCTGCTACATCGACTACCACCCGTCGTTCGGCGCCTCGCCGTTCGGCAAGGTCATCTGCACCTCGGTCAACGACGCCGTCCTGCACGGGCTCCCCTTCGACTACACGCTGCGCGACGGCGACCTGCTCTCGCTGGACTTCGCGGTCTCCGTGGACGGCTGGGTCTGTGACTCGGCGATCAGCCTCATCGTCGGCACACCGCGCGAGGAGGACGTCAAGCTCATCGACACCACCACCCGTGCCCTCGACGCCGCGATCGCGGTCGCGCGCGCGGGCAAGAAGGTCGGTGACATCGGCGCGGCCATCGCCGCGGTCTCCAAGGCCGAGGGCTACTCGGTCAACACGCAGTTCGGCGGGCACGGTGTCGGCCGCACGATGCACGGCGACCCCCACATCCCCAACGACGGGCGCGCCGGCCGCGGCTACCCCCTCCGCCCCGGCCTCGTGATCGCGATCGAGCCGTGGCTGCTCGGCACCACCGACCGGATCCACACCGACGCCGACGGGTGGACGCTCCGCTCCGCCGACGGGTCACGAGGTGCGCACATGGAGCACACCGTCGCGATCACCGACGGCGACCCGATCGTGCTCACCGCCCGCTCCTGAGTCGTCCCGCCCGCCCGCCGGGACGGGGCTCAGGCGTACCTGACCTGGAGCTCCTTGATGCCGTTGATCCACCCGTGGCGCAGGCGACGCGGCTCGGCCAGCGAGGTGATGTCGGGCAGGTGGTCGGCGATCGCGTTGAAGATCAGCTCGACCTCCATGCGGGCCAGGTTGGCGCCGATGCAGTAGTGGGCGCCGTGACCACCGAACGACAGGTGGGGGTTGGGCGAACGCGTGATGTCGAAGGTGAACGGGTCCGCGAAGACCTCGGGGTCGTGGTTGGCCGAGGCGTAGAACAGCCCGACCCGCTGGCCCTTGGCGACGGCCTGGCCGCCGATCTCGGTGTCGCGAAGCGCCGTGCGCTGGAAGACCGTCACCGGGGTCGCCCAGCGGATGATCTCGTCGTACGTCGTCGCGGGGCGCTCGCGCTTGTAGAGGTCCCACTGCTCGGGGTTCTGGAAGAACGCCTGCATGCCGTGGGTGATCGCGTTGCGCGTCGTCTCGTTGCCGGCGACGGTGAGCATGATCGTGAAGTAGCCGAACTCGTCAGGGTTCAGCGCACCGTGGCCGTCGACGTCGGCGGTGATGAGCTTGGTGACCAGGTCGTCGCGCGGATCGGCCTTGCGCTCCTCGGCCATGGCCATGAAGTAGCTCAGGATCTCGATCG
>JBKJON010000225.1:0-4011 GCA_046595715.1 Marmoricola sp. | reverse complement strand
GTACAAGCTGGTCAGCCGCATCCACCATCCGCAGATGTCGACCGTGCTGGTGCGCGGCGTCCCGATCGGGCCGGACACCTTCACGCTGATCGCCGGCCCCTGCGCGGTCGAGACGCCGCAGCAGACCCTCGAGGCGGCCGAGATGGCCAAGGCCGCCGGGGCGACCCTGCTCCGCGGCGGTGCCTACAAGCCGCGCACCTCGCCGTACGCCTTCCAGGGCCTCGGCGTGAAGGGCCTGGAGATCCTCTCGGACGTCCGCGAGGTCACCGGTCTGCCCGTGGTGACCGAGGTCGTCGACGCGCGCGACGTGGCCGTGGTCGCCGAGCACGCCGACATGGTGCAGATCGGCACCCGCAACGCCGCCAACTTCGGCCTGCTCCAGGCGGTCGGCGAGTGCGGCCGGCCCGTGCTGCTCAAGCGCGGGATGACCGCGACCATCGAGGAGTGGCTGATGGCGGCGGAGTACGTCGCCCAGCGCGGCAACCTCGACGTGGTCCTGTGCGAGCGGGGCATCCGGACCTTCGAGCCGAGCACCCGCAACACCCTCGACATCTCGGCGGTCCCGGTCGTCCAGGCGATCAGCCACCTGCCGATCATCATCGACCCCTCCCATGCGGGCGGGCGCCGCGACCTCGTCGTACCCCTCTCCCGCGCGGCGATCGCCGTCGGCGCGGACGGCGCCATCGTCGACGTGCACGGCGACCCCGAGCACGCCCTCTGCGACGGCCCCCAGGCCCTCTTCGGCGCCGACCTCCGTGCGCTCGCCCAGGCCGTCCGCCAGCTTCCGCCGATGGTGGGCCGGCGCGTCTGAGGCATCGGTTCGAGCAGGATGGTCCGTGAGGACCGCTCAGGCGGACACATCGATGCCCGGATCCTGAGCCGACGTCCCGGCTATCGTCGGGGCATGCCACCCGCGAGCATTCCCGAGGGTCTCGTCGTCGAGCTCTCCCGAGCCAAGGTTCTGCCCGGAGCGAGCCACGAGGCGGACCGCTGGATGCAGATGCTGGACGACCGCGCCGACGAGTGTGTCGCGACGCTCGACCGGGAGCGGATGGCCGTCGAGATCGTCTTTCGACTCAAGGAGGGCGGCGAGGACTACCTGTTCTGGGTGGCGATCAAGGGTGCCGGTGGCGCCTCGCTCGACTCCTCCGAGCATGCGATCGACCTCGACCACCAGTCCCAGGCCCGGCGTACCAAGGTTCCTGGCTGGGTGGAGGCCGAGCCCCAGGTGCTGCTCCTGCCCGAGCCGGTACGACGCGCGGTCCTCGACTGGGCCCTGCCCGACTGATCGAGGACCCGGACCAGACGGTCCGAGCTCACGACCTCAGGACCTCGGCGAGCACCTTGGCCGCCTGCTCGACGTCGTCACGGCTCACGTCGAGGTGGGTCAGCATCCGCACCCTGGTCGGCCCGACCGCTCCGAGGAGCACCCCCTGCTCCCGCGCGGCGGAGACCATCGCCTGGGCGTCGGGCACCTCGACCACGACGATGTTGGTCGCCGTCAGGTCGGGGTCGGCACCACAGGCTGCGGCGAGGATCCGCGCGTGCTCGTGGTCCTCGGACATCCGCTCGAGGTGGTGGTCCAGGGCATGGAGGCCCGCCGCCGCCAGCACCCCGACCTGACGCATCCCGCCCCCCATCCGCTTGCGCAGCACCCGGGCCTGCTCGACCTGGTCGGCCGAGCCCATCATTACCGAGCCCACGGGGGCGCCCAGCCCCTTGGAGAAGCAGACCGCCATCGTGTCTGCGACCGCGCCGTAGGACGCCAGCGGCGTGCCGGTGGCGACGTGGGCGTTCCAGATGCGCGCCCCGTCCATGTGGACGCCGCAGCCCACCTCGTCCGCGTGCGCGCGCAGCGCCTCGAGGTCGGCGAGGGGCAGCACCTTCCCGCCGGCGAAGTTGTGGGTGTTCTCCACCGAGATCGCGGTCGTGCGGACGAAGAACGGCCCCATGTCGGGGGCGTGCATCTCACGGATCGCGGGAAGGTCGATCTGCCCGTCGGGATGGGTCCAGGTCCGGCTGGTCAGCCCGGTCAGCGCTCCGTGGGCCCCGAGCTCCGCGCGAAGGATGTGGGCCCGCGACTCGCACAGCACCTCCTGGCCGGGACCGACGAGCGCAGCCAGGGCCAGCACGTTGGCCATCGACCCGGTCGGCGTGAACAGCGCCGCCTCGAAGCCGAACAGTCCGGCCACCCGCTCCTGCAGCTCGACGACCGTCGGGTCCTCGCCGTAGACGTCGTCGCCCACCTCGGCCTCGGCCATCGCTCGGCGCATGGCCCGGGTGGGGCGGGTGACGGTGTCGGAGCGTAGGTCGATCATGCGCCGAGCCTAGGCGACCACGGTCAGCCTCAGTGCAGGGTGCCCATCGCGTGCACCATGGCGTTCCTGCGGACCTTCGAGAAGACCCGTAGGCCGCTCCGCGAGGAGCTGTAGTTGTCGAAGTTGATCCCGACGCGACCCCGGCCGCCGTCGAAGCTGCGGCACTTCTTGTAGCCCCGCACCGTGTTGACGCGCGAGACGTAGACGGCCTTCTCGGCCCAGAAGGACGTGTCCACCCAGTAGGGGTCGCTCACCCAGGTCGAGGTGTCGACCCAGGTGCCGTCAGAGTCGGAGTAGCCGCTCTGAGCGAGGTGGTCGTTCTCCTCCCAGTAGCCGTCCTTGACGGTGCCGGCGCGCCAGTAGCTGTCGTCGGCCCGGCCGAGGAGGGATCCCGGTGTGTCGGCGACGGCGCGCACCTGAGCCACGGTCATGCCGGCGCCGAGGCTCTTGAACTCCGCCCGCGAGACGCACCCTGGGGTGTCCCGCTTCGCCTTCTTCGCCTCGGCGGCCACGGGAGTGCCCAGGGCCAGACCGGCGGTCAGCACAGCGACCAGCGCGGTTCCGACGACACGCTTCACGAGTCTCCCCCATCAGTGGCCCCAGGGCTGTTCGCCCTCCCCGTGAAGGGGAGCCTAGACACTCCTTGCGACATCCCCCAGCAGGGACGAAATCCGACTAGACCGGCCAGTCGGAAATATATGGACTTATCGGTCCGAATACCTCATCAGCGCAGGAGATCTGGCGTTTGCCACGCGCGATCGCGCAGATGGTGATCCACGAAGGCGAGCACGGTCTCATACCAGATCTTGGCGTTCTGGGGCGTGAGCACCCAGTGGTTCTCGTGGGGGAAGTAGAGGAACTTGTGCGGCATCTCGCCGTTCTCGCCCTCGGCCCGGGCCGCGAGCTCGGCCCACAGCCGCAGCCCCTCGCCGATCGGCACCCGGTAGTCCTTGTCGCCATGGATGACGAGCATCGGTGTGACGATGCGGTCGACGAACAGGTGCGGCGAGTTGGCCTCGGACATCTCCGGGGTCATCTCCCGCGACCAGTACCACGGCGCGTCGGTCGTCGGGCCGAACTGGTCGAGCGCCCACAGGCTTGCGTGCGTGACGATCGCCCGGAAGCGGTCGGTGTGCCCGGCCACCCAGTTGGCCATGTAGCCGCCGAACGAGCCGCCCATCGCCCCCGTCCGCGTCTCGTCGATGTCGTCGCGGGCGACCGCGGCGTCCGTGGCCGCCAGCAGGTCGGTGTACGGCGCGCCACCCCAGCTGCCCCAGCCCCGGGCGATGAAGTCGAGGCCGTAGCCGGTCGACAGCGCTGGGTCGGGCAGGAGCACGGCGTACCCCTGCGCGACGGCCAGCCACGGGTTCCAGCGCCACGACCACGCGTTCCACGACCCGAGCGGTCCGCCGTGGATCCTCAGCAGCAGCGGCGCCGGAGCATCGGCCGACGCGCCCTCCGGGAGGGCCAGCCACGAGCGGACACGGGTGCCGTCCTCGCCGGTGGCCTCCACCTCGGTGAGGGTGCCGGGCACGACCGGGGACTCGCTCGGCCCGAGCAGGGCGGTGGAGCTCTGGTCGGCCGTGGTGGCGTCGAGCCGCACCGGTCGCAGCGGCTCGGCGTAGGAGGGGCGCATGGCGTAGACGTGCTCGCCGTCGGGCGAGACCTGCACGTCGGAGTAGGCGAAGTCGTC
>JBKJON010000203.1:0-3096 GCA_046595715.1 Marmoricola sp. | reverse complement strand
CCCGCTCGCCCCCGAGACCACTCGTCCCGGGGCGCAGCGCGAGGAGGTGGCACCGGTCGCCGCCGCGCCCCTCGAGAAGACCTCGGAGAAGACCCCGGAGAAGACCTCGGAGGACAGCATGGTCGTCCCCCTGCGCCGGCGTCAGTTCCACGTCGGTCGCCTGGTGGCCGCTGCCGCGGTCGTCGTCGCGATCGTGGGTGGGGCGACCTACCCCGTCTGGAACGACAACAGCAACCCGCCCGCTGCGCGCCAGCTCGATCCTGCCGACAAGGTGCTCGCCGCCTCGGACGCCCAGCACTACTCGATCAACTTCGACGACGGCTCCAGCGCGTCCGTGGTGCGCTCGGCCAGCGAGGGCAAGGCCGTCCTGCTGACCCGCGGCATGGCTTCCCCGCCCTCGGGCAAGGCCTTCGAGCTGTGGCTGCGCAACAAGGACGGCGTGCTGAAGCCGGCCGGGATGATGACCTCCGGTGGCGACAACAAGCTGCTGCTCAAGGGTGACTCGGCCTCGGCCACCGGCGTCGGGATCACCGTCGAGCCGAAGTCCGGCTCCGACACCCCGTCCAGCGCGCCCATCGCGATGTTCGAGCTCGGCAGGGCCTCTGCATGAACCAGACGACACCGCGACACGTAGCCGTCATCGGCAGCGGAGTCGCCGGACTGACGGCCGCGCACGTGCTCGCGCGCCAGACCCGGGTGACCCTCTACGAAGCCGACTCCCGGCTGGGTGGGCACGCCGACACCCACGTCGTCGGCCCCGACGAGACCGGCCGGACATGGGCCATCGACACCGGCTTCATCGTGCACAACGAGCGGACCTACCCGAACCTGCTCCGCCTCTTCGATGAGCTCGGCGTCCAGACTCAGGAGTCCGACATGTCGATGTCGGTGCGCTCCGACGACCACCACCTCGAGTGGGCCGGTGCCCTCGGGTTCGCGGGTCTCTTCCCGACCTGGCGCAACGCGCTGCGCCCGTCGTACCTCCGGATGCTGGTAGAGATCCCCCGCTTCCACCGGATGGCGAGGCGCGTCCTGGCGACCACCGACGACGGGGCGGACGAGACGTTGGGGTCCTTCCTGGACCGCGGCTCGTTCTCGTCGCTCTTCCGCACCCACTTCATGGAGTCGCTGGTCGCCTGCGTGTGGTCCTGCGACCCCGCGGTCGCCCTGGACTACCCGGCGCGCTACCTCTTCAGCTTCCTGCAGCACCACGGCATGCTGCAGATCTTCGGCTCGCCCCAGTGGCGCACCGTCACCGGCGGCTCCAGGGAGTACGTCGACCGGGTCGCCGCCAGGCTGCCGGACGTGCGCACCAGCACCAAGGTGACGTCGGTGCTGGAGACGCCCCACGGCGTGGAGATCACCGACGGCAACGGCCAGGTCGACACCTTCGACGCGGTCGTCGTCGCCACTCATCCCGGCCAGGCGCTGGCCATGCTGGCCGAGCCGACCCCCGTCCAGCGCGACCTGCTCACGGCGATGCCCTACTCGCCCAACACGGCGCAGCTGCACACCGACGAGAGCGTCCTTCCCCGCAACCACCGGGCCCGTGCCTCGTGGAACTACCTGCGCCGCCCCTCGGCCGACGACCGCACCGTGACGGTCAGCTACGACATGACCCGGCTGATGCGGCTGCCGGTCCCCGCGGACGGGCGCCGTTTCATCGTGACCCTCGGCGGTCGGGACCTGGTCGACCAGGCCCAGGTCATCGAGACGATGGAGTACGAGCACCCGATCTACACCCCCGCCTCGGTCGCGGCCCAGCGCCGCCTGCCGGAGTGCGACACCGACCGCGTCGTGTTCGCCGGCGCCTGGCACGGCTGGGGCTTCCACGAGGACGGCGCACGCTCCGGTGTCGAGGCCGCCTCGAGGCTCGGCGTCCAGTGGGGCGAGACGAGTCCGCTCCCGGTCGAGGCCACGTCGTACGCCACCACCATCACCCACATCCGTCGCCGGCCCATCGAGCGCACCTTCACCCACAGCTCGAGCACCTGGCTGGTCGACCTCGACCACCTGCCCGACCACGGGGTGCTGGGCACCTTCGAGGCGCGCGACCACCTCGGCGAGGCCGACCGGTCCATCAGGGCCAACGTCGAGCACTTCCTGTCCCTCAACGGCGTGGAGCCCGACGGCGGCCGCATCGTGATGGCCGCCAACGCCCGCGCGCTCGGCTACTGCTTCAACCCGATCAGCGTGTTCTGGTGCCACCGCAGAGGTGGTGAGCTCGCTGGTGTGGTCGTCGAGGTGCACAACACCTACGGCGACCGGCACGCCTACCTGGTCCACCCCGACGAGCAGGGTCGGGCCCGCACCGAGAAGCAGATGTACGTCTCGCCGTTCCACGGCACCGACGGCTACTACGAGATCGCCGTACCCCGGCCCGGCGAGCGCCTGAACGTCGTGGTCACCCTGCACAGCGACGACGGAGCCGTCTTCACGGCCTCGCTCGACGGCGCGGCCACCGACGTCTCGTTCCTCCGCTCGGCACCCGCCGCGCTCCGCGGCACCGTCCTGATCCACGCCCACGGCCTCTGGCTCTGGGCACGCCGTCTCGGGATCCGAAAGCGTCCTGACCACCCACGACAGGAAGGCGTCTGAGATGACGACGACTCCCACCCGCTCCGCCAACCCCTGGGCGGAGCTCGACAACGTGCCCACCGGCCTCAAGGCCGAGGTGTCCTCACGGATCGCCCGCTCCCTCTTCCGGGCCGCGGTCAAGCGCCTCCCGGTGACGGTGCGCGAAGGCAGCGCCGCGACGAAGACGTGGGGCACCGGCGGTCCCGAGATGCGGATCCAGCGCCCGACGGAGTTCTACCTCCGGCTCGGCCGCGACGGGCTGATCGGCTTCGGCGAGGCCTACCTCACCGGCGCCTGGGACGCCGAGGACCTCGGCGGCTTCCTGACCGTGCTGGCCGCGGACCTGCCGACGCTGATCCCGGCGCCGCTGCAGACCCTGCGGGCCGCCTACGTACGCCGCCCGCCGCGCGCCCAGAAGAACACCCAGGACAACACCCGCGACAACATCTCGCACCACTACGACCTGTCCAACGACCTGTTCAAGGTGTTCCTCGACGAGACGCTGAGCTACTCCTCCGC
>JBKJON010000119.1:0-4544 GCA_046595715.1 Marmoricola sp. | reverse complement strand
GGCTCCTTCTCGCACTTCGATCAGAACTCGGTCGTATCAGCGAACGCCGGTTCCGTGGTCGCATGGTTCGATTGTACTGACGTCACCCGACCTGCTCTCGTCGTCTTCGACACCGGCTCGGGTCGAGAGGTGTTCCGTGAACCGATGGCTTTTTGTCGCCCGATCCAGGAACGGCTCGTCGACGAAGGGTGCGGCCTTCGGGCCGTCATCGGTGAGCACGTCTACTTCAACCGGCACTTCAGCCGCGACGGCTTCAGGAACCCCGTCCCGCCCACCGATCGTCTCTTCAGTTTCGACCTCACGACCGCTCGTGTGAGCGCTGCGACTTCGCAGTCGTACGCCGAGGACATCAGGAGCCACTCACGCGCGCTCGTTATCGGCAACACCCTGCAGACCGGAACACCCACCAACGGGATCGGACAAAGCTTCAAGGCTGTTGGCTCGCGTCTGTTCGCGCAGCAACGAACCCGGAACGGCGACGAAGTCAACGCGATGTCCCTCGACACAGCAACGGGGCGAGCAGTACGGCTGCGCCTCCCCGCGGGGTACAAGACCGAAGGACTTGTGCTCTTCGAATGGCTCGACGACAACACCGTGGCACTCGCGGGCGGAACGGGCCGAAGTTCATTCGACATCGTGACATGTCGGCTCGTGGACGGTCGCTGCGACGTGGCCGTGAAGGCAACACGCGGAATGGGGGTGGTCCCGCATCTCCCTCTTCCCGGATGACGACCGGAGACATAAGTACGCACTCAATCTCACCCGCAGACTCCAAGGTCATCGTGCAGGATCTGCACTCGTGGGTTCGGATCCGCGCGGGTGGCTGGCTAACTGCGCAGCGCCAAGGTCAAGATCCTTTACGACGCGAATGAATCGTGCAGAACTTCTGCTAGGAAATCTCGTGAATCCTCTACCCACACTCGCCCTTCTGTGCCTGGTGACGGTCACTGCCTGCGACAACGGAGACACCGCACCCGGCACTGGTGAGCCAACCTCGTCGACCAGCTCAACCACCTCCGTCGCCGAGTACACCGACCTCAGCGATGCGCCGGAGCACATCGAACTGACGCCGGACGCTTACGCCTTGACCGCATACGGCTCGGCGACCGCCCCGCTGTTCGTTCTCGACGTCCCAGCCGGATACGAGCGTTTCGGGCTTCTCGCGGTCTTGTCTCGTCAAAAGGCTCCTAACGGCGACGACGCGTACGGCGTTGCCTATTGGGCTCCGAGCGGTGTCTATTCCGACGCGTGCACCGGCCACGGCTCTGCTCCGTCGCCGGGGTCGACTGCAAAGGAAGTGGCACTGGCCCTCTTCAGCCAGCGTGGGCCGCGCACCACTCGACCGCGGCCAGTCACCCTGGACGGGCACCGAGGCTGGTATCTCGAGCTCACCCTGCCCAAGAACACGGACCTGTCGAGGTGTGACGCCTCCGACCTGGACTATTTCACTGCGGGAACCGACGGGGCGCGTCACACCAACACTGTCGGCGCGGTCGACCGCCTCTACGTGCTCGACGCCAGCGACAACGTGGTCATCATCGACACCGGCTACACACCCCAAGCCTCCGCGGCACAGATCGAGGAATCTCGGCGCATGGTCGAAGACGGACGGCTCGTGGATGCGGAGTAACGCGGGCCGGGCCTGCGCGAACCCGCTGTTGGGGCCAGCGCGTCCTTCGATGATTCGAAGAGCGTCCTTCTGGGTAGATACGCGGTGGTATGACTGTGAGGATCCCGCCCCAAGAGACGGGTTCCTCTGACCGGCGCGGCTGGCTAGCCTCGGTCAGAGGAGGCTCGTCTTCTATACCTTCCAAGGGAGGCTCATCATGTTCGTCCAGATCATTCAGGGCAGGACCTCGCAGTCGCAGGCTCTCGTCGATGCGTTCGACCGGTGGAAGGCGGACCTGTCGTCCGGTGCCACGGGCTGGCTCGGTTCGACCGGCGGAGTCACCGAGGACGGCAGGTTCATCTTCGTGGTTCGTTTCGAGTCCGAGGAGGCGGCCATGGCCAACAGCGCCCGGCCGGAACAGGGTGCGTGGTGGGCCGATACTGCGCAACTGCTCGACGGTGAGGCGGTCTTCCGCAACGGCACCGACGTCGACGTGGACGTGAATGGCGACCCGGACCAGGCCGGCTTTGTCCAGGTGATGCAGGGCCGGGGCAGCGACCCGGAGCGCGCGAAGCAGTTGATGGCTCAGGATGCCGACAAGTGGGCGGAGTTCCGACCCGACGTGATCGGCAGCGTCACGATCGGCCACGACGAGGGTGCCTACACGATGGTCATGTACTTCACCTCCGAAACCGCGGCACGCGAGGGTGAGCGCAAGGAGCTTCCGCCGGAGCTACAGGCTCAGATGGAGGAGATGAACAAGCTCAGCATCGGGGAGTCAGAGTTCTTCGACCTCGAACGGCCGGTCTTCGGCTCGCCGCACTGAGCCGGCGCTGCGGCCCTCGCCTACCGCCGCAACGGGGCAGGTGTGAGGCGACGGTAAGACGCAACCTCGACTTGCACACTGATCGCGGCAGACATCCGGACGGTCGCGGGGTGCGGTGGTCGCTGCGCCTTGCGGACTGGCGATCGGGGCCGGTTCGAATGCATGGCCCTGTCATCGGGAGGGACCGCTTCGTCGGAGGCTCTCCGGACGGGATCTCGCTCCCGACCACGGAGGATGGCGGTGCGCCGGGCAGCCGGATCACAGCAGCCCGGCGGGTCGGCCGACAGCCGGCACGAGGATGCCGGCTGCGAACAGGAAGTCGTGGTCGGTGTACGTGGCCGCCGCCACTCCCGGAGAGGACCTGTCCAGCGGCATGCTGCCGTAGATGTGCTGGATGCCGGCTGCCTGGGTGGCCGCAGTATCCCGGCTGGTCCACATGGTGGCCGGCGCGCAGGTTCCCTGCCGGTTCACGTCCCCGCCGAACACGGTGGCACCAGCCCGTTCACGTCGGGCCAGGAGGTCGTGAAGCTCCCTGCACTCCGCATCGTTGGCCACGCGCTGCCCCGTGGAGGCGCGCGTGCTCAGGTGCGCGGTGCAGACCGTGACGTCCCGCACGGTGGTAGCGCACAGCCACCGGCGCCGTTCACCGCTTGCCTGGATCGCGAACGCCCGGTCGTGTGAGCTGCTGATGGCGTCCCTGGTGAGGACGGCGAGGCCGAAGACGCCGCGGCCGCCAGGGTCGACGCACGGAATCGGGGCACCTCGATAGCGGACGGCGGCGAAGCGCTGCCGGTAGCCGGTTCGACGAGCGATCTCGGCCGTGTCTGCGCTGCACGCTTCGTTCAGCGTCACGGCCGACGGAGCCTGCTTCATGACCTGCGCCATGGCCTCCTCCACGACGGAAGGGTAGGCAGTGCGCCCGTAGCAGTCGGCCTCCCCGGACAGGCACAGGTTCATCTGGACGACCGTGTACGCCGGACCGGACGCGTGGGCGGACGGGGACGACAACGCCGATACGTGACTGATCGCCGCCAGCGTAGATGCGGCCAGGGCGAGCACGAGCGCCTGCTTACGCAACGGGATCACCTTGGAAGGTCGGTTCTAGTCGGCCCCGCAGCCACGGTTGGACCCTGACAACTCGGGCGGAGCAGCCTGCGACTCGTCGCGCACGCCTCTCCCGTTGTTCGCTGCCCGGCCGCCTTCGGATTGGTCCGCCCAACAGGCGGGACTGTCACTTGAGGTCAAGCGCACCGCCCGAGCCGCCGGAGCCCGCCCCCCGCATGCGGCGCAGGCTCGACTCCCTCGCCCAGCAGCCCAGCCCGCGGGCAGATCCGTACGTTTGAGGACCGGCGCATGCACGAGACAGATCGCTGCGTCCGACTCGCGGCGAAAAGACGCGCTCATCACGGATGTCCATGCGCCGCACAGGGTCGCCAGTCACCCCTTGGAGTCGGGAAGGTCGCGAATCCACCTCATACTGGTCGGACGTGGCCGCTTCGCCCTGTCTGACACGGCGACCTCACCGGTTGTGACCGCCGCCATGATCGAAAACACCCGGAATGCCTCGGCTTCTTGCCGCGCTCAAGCGGCGCCTATCACCTGGCCCACATGTGTCCGAAAAGCGGACCGTACTTGGGGTTGAACTGGTAGTTGCCGACTCTGTCGGACACGACGGTGGTCGCGCGCTGGTCGTACAGGTTGAGCCTTGCCGCATCATCGGTCAGCTTCTGGTCGAGCCTTGCCCACAGCTTGCCAGCGTTCACCTGGTCGGTGCGCTGCGTTGCCAGGGCGCGGGCGAGCAGCTTCTCTGCGGCGGGGTTGCAGTACCTGCCCGCGTGGTCCGAGCCGCAGCGCAGCCCCTTCCCGACCAGGTGCAGGACGCGGTGACCTCTCAGGGTTTCGGCGCAGTCCTCGATCTGAACTGCGGCAGATACTGAAGCCCGGAGCGCGTTGATGCCCAGCAGGTAGGCCCCAGGGCGCCGTGGTGGACGGTGATGGTCTGGGCGATCTGCAGGAAGCGGATGAGCTCGAGTCGGTCCAGCCCCAGGGTGCGGGACTCGTCGCTGTGGATCTTCGGTAGTCGGGCATAGACGGCTGGGTCGGCGGGGA
>JBKJON010000076.1:0-22242 GCA_046595715.1 Marmoricola sp. | reverse complement strand
GGCCAGGGCCGCCCGCTGGACGCCCCCTACGTCGTGCGGAGGGGTCACCTCGCTGACTCGCTCGGGCGAGACGGTCCCGCGGCCGTTGCGCCAGCGCACGTGCAACACGATCGGGTCGCCGACCTGGGGAGGCGATGGACAGTCGGCGCGGACCACGAACGGGTTCCACTCGGCGTACGCCCCGGTGTCGAGCATCACCGCCCAGACCAATTCGATCGGGGCGTCGATCTCGACGCCGGCCCTGGGTCGTGCCTGGCTCACCGGTAGTTGGTGAACTGCACCGCGAAGTCGTACTCCTGCGACTTCACCAGGGCCTGCACGGCCTGCAGGTCGTCGCGTTTCTTGCTGGTGACGCGGAGCTCGTCGCCCTGCACCTGCACCTTGACGCCCTTGGGGCCCTCGTCGCGGATCAGCTTGCCGACCTTCTTTGCGTCCTCGGTGCTGATCCCCTCCTTGAGCGCGATGCTGATCTTGCTCTCGCGGCCCGACGCGCGAGGCTCGTCGGCGTCGAGGATCTTCAGCGATTGCTGCCGCTTGATCAGCTTCTCCTTGAACACCTCGAGCACTGCGGTCGCGCGGTCCTCGGCGCTCGCGGAGATCTCGATGGCCTCGTCTCCGGACCACTTGATCTCCGCGCCGGTGCCCTTGAAGTCGAAGCGCTGCGAGATCTCGCGGGCCGCCTGGGAGAGTGCGTTGTCGACCTCCTGGCGATCGATCTTGCTGACGATGTCGAACGATGAATCGGCCATCCTGGTGGGACCTCCATCCGATTTAAGACTTGGGTAGTTGCTGCGCTATCCTCGGCTGCGCTGCTGGTCCACCCTAGTAGGTCAGCGAGCACGGCAGGTTGTCCGAGCGGCCAATGGAAACGGACTGTAAATCCGTCGGCGTATGCCTACGCAGGTTCGAATCCTGCACCTGCCACCAATGCAAGAATCGAAGCCAGCGGGTCTCTGGCCTGTGGGTTTTCGCATGCAACGCGCGGGGTGAGGTGTCTCACCACGGCACACCAACTTCCACCACGGGCCCCTCGGATCCGGTATCTGAGCGGAATACACGACGAAGTTCGGCCGCCAGCGTGCCGATCGGGCATGTGGGCAGGGTCGTCGTCCACCTCAGCGAAGCGCGGCGAGCTGTTGCAGTTGCAGGACGATGACCGACGCCATCGTGAGGAACCTCGAGACATCCCAGCCCCACGTCGCAGGGTGGAGCGGGCGGAGCAGTGCGGACCGTAGGACCGCTCCCGCGATCACCAGAGAGACCAGGGACAGCCCTAGGAACCAGGTCTGCTGTGTGTTCCGGCCAGCAGCAGGTGGTCGCCGAATGCTCGATCGATGCCGGACGCGCATGACGGCTACGGCCGGGGTGGGCCTGCTGCCGCTGGTAGGCGAAGACATCTCCGTTGCGGCAAACACGGTGGAAGGCGCGTGGTGTGCCACGCTGTCCACGCCATCAGCGGGGGCACACTGCCTCCAATCGCTCATGAAGTCGTGGTCATCCTCGGTGGATCCCAACGAGGCCACGGGCGAAAGGCTGGAGTGGTGGGGCTGGAGCGCTCGTGGTGTTGCAGGTCGGATTCCTCACGATCACTCAGCCTCCTAGGGCACAGCACCCGCCGAAATGATCGCCGAACATCGACTCGTTAGTGAAGGAAGCGTATGTGCCGAGTGCTCGCCTACATCGGGCCGGAAACACCTCTGGAGAGCCTGCTGCTCAAGCCGGAGAACAGTCTGATCAACCAGTCCCTCGACCCAGAGCGTCACCCGGAGCTTCAGCTGGCAGGGTGGGGATTCGGGGCCTGGGGCGAGCATCTGCTCAAACCGGAGAAGCCCTTCATCTACCGCCGGCCCATGGCTGCCTTCTACGACGACAACGCCGACCGCATCATTCCCAGCCTCCAGGCCAGCACGATGCTTGCACATGTTCGAGCAGCCGCCTACAACTCGAAGACTGTTCTGGCCGACGAGAACTGCCACCCCTTCTCCGTCGAAGAGACCCCTTGGATCATTGCCCAGAACGGTGACCTGCCGAACTGGCTCCTTCTGCAGCGGGAGCTGTTGCAGCACTGCGAGGACAAGTACCTGAAGCAGATGCGGGGCACGACTGACACGGAGTTCCTCTACGTGCTTCTGCTCTCCTTGATGGAGGGCGACAGCGACGAGGAGGTCCAACGTGCGATCGAGGAGATGCTCAGGCTCATCGCCCAGGCGATGAAGGATCTCGACCTCGCAGGCCTGACCAAGTTGAAGATGGCCCTGGTGTCGCCGAACCGAATCATCGGGATCAACGTCGGTCTCGGACACCAGGGCGAGACCGACCCGGTCGGGGACTGGAGAGAGCTACGAAAATCCGGCCCGGGCACGAGCGACTTCGCTCTCTCGATGCTCCTGGAGCCGATGTACCTGCAGCTGGGTCGCAACTTTCAGCACGACGAGACGTCCTATGACTTCGAGGTGTGCTCTGAGGAGGAGGCGACGGCCGCCATCTTCGCCTCCGAGCCCCTGACAGACAGCGTCGACGGCTGGTCGCACCTCGAATTCGGCGAGATCGTCTTCCTGGAGAACCTGGGCAAGCACGTCTCCAGAACCGTCAAGAGGTTGAAGGTATAGGGCGCTGGACGTCAGCGCTTGGTCCAGACAGACGCAACCGCAGGTGCTCCCGCACGCCATGCGCAGCGGGGAGTCGACGACGGTACCGCGGTCCTGGAAGTACTAGACATGCCGGCTCCTCGAAGCGCAGATTGGTGAACTTCGAGACGTACGTCTCCCGTAGCACGCCGTACCGCAGCCCCGATGGAAACCGCGATCGAGAAGGCGTCCATCACGCCGGCCAGGGGTGGAGCCCTGCTCGCCGGGCTTGAGAGAATTCTCTACCAGCTCACCGCCGCTATGGGGCCAGAGGTCAGCGGGCCCGCGCCACCGAAGTGAGATGCCGCTTGCTAGCGTGACTGGAGCACTCGCGGTGGAAAGAGGCCTGCTGCACACGGACGTGCAGAACTGCGGCGAAGCCGTTGGCAACAGGCTCAGAGGCTCCTCAGCGAGCGACTTCTGCACGTTCTTGCGCGGACTCTGCCGCGTCACAGTGGGTTACCAGAGACTTCCTGCAGGACTGGTGTTAGGCCAAACTCGGTCGAGGAGCTGGCGGATCTGATCGCGATCGAGACCAGGATGAAGAAGGCGACCGCCGAGCTCAAAGCACCGGTCCTCGAAAGGGACTCACGACTGATGGACATCCACGGCATCGGACCAGTGGTGGCCGCCCGGATCCTGGCCGACGTCGGCGATGTCGCCCGCTTCGCCGACCGCAACCTGTTCGCGTCCTGGACCGGCACCGCACCTCTGGACGCCTCCTCGGGGGAGAACGACCGGCACCGTCTCTGCCGGGCCGGGAACCGTCGGATGAACCACGTCATCCACATCGCGGCGGTGACTCAGATGCGCCTGGACACCGAGGGCCGGGCCTACTACCAACGCAAGTGAGCCCACGGCAAGAAGCCGATGGAGGGGCTGCGCTGTCTCAAATGACGGATCTCAGATGCGATCTACCGCCAGCTCGTCGGCGATGCCGAGCGAGCAGCAGGCGCGGGTCCGGGAGGGCACTGCGGGGCGTCTCAAGAATCCAGCGCGGTCGACCTGCCCTCGCACATCGACACTTCGGATCAGCCACTGCCCGGACCCGCGAAACCGACGCTACAACCGACCCCGCATCCCGGAAGAGAACCAAGGAGAAAGCCCTCGCATCCGCCTCTTGACGACAGAGGGAGCCGGTGTGGCGGTGGTTCCGATGGCCGACTGGGAAGCTGGAAGCGGTCGCAGGACTACCCTTGAACTAATCATCTGACCGCCCGGCGACTCCTGAAGCCAGCGGAAGGAAGTTCATAGCGTTTGACCCTGAGCGGCAGGTCGAAGGCATGGTCAACGAGGTCTGCAAATCCGTCGGCGTATGCCCACGCAGGTTCGAATCTGTCCGTGCACCAACACCACGTTTCGCCGGTCGAACGTGCCGAACCCCCTGACCAGCGGGTTGTAGGTGGTGGTTCGTGGTGAGACGGCTCACCCCAGATCACCACGTGCTCTCTTTCTGCGGGTCTCCCTGACGGCAATGCACACGAGAACTGAGGGCACCCTACTCGCGCCATCGATCTCCGAAACTCCGTCAGTGGTGAGCGATCCTGTGGGAGGCCAGGACGTCTAGGCCGAAGTCGTTGAGAGGATCCCGCCAGACGGAGTGCCCGTGGTTGGCGCCACGCTGGGTGTTGTCCCACTCGGCGAGGAAGCGCGGTCCCTGCAGACGGTAGTAGTGCGGTTCTCCAGGCACGACCGAACCGGCCCACGCGAGGTGTACCTCGTCGAGGGGGAGATCGGGCGCGAGCGCCGCCGGGACTCTTCCGGTGTACGTGGACGCCAGGGAACTGAGCAGCTCTTTCTGGGACGTCGTCAGCTCCGCACCGGCCAGCCCCTTGGGTGCGGCTGTGAGTGCCAGCCGCTGGTGGTCGTCCTCGCTCAGCCCGGCGGCCGCCTCGGCAGCGTCGCTGAGAGCCGTGACTCGGGCCGCGACGTCCGGGTCGGTGAATCGTCCGCGCCATATGTCCGAGAGCAGGATCATGCGGTCGCCTTCCCCGATACGCGTTCGGTTGCCGCCGACGATGTCTGTGGGGGCTCGGTCCAGCAGCAGTGCCTGTCGTCGCTGGTCGCCGTCCAGGGAGCTGATCAGCTGCTGAGCCAGGTCCTCGACTTGGGACAGCGGCCGGATCGTCACTCCTCCGAGGGCTGGGCCGCTGACGGGGTCGGCGCCGATGAAGCACGGCGTCACTGCTCGGACCTGCCCCTCGACCATCAGGAAGTTGAGCGAGATGTGGTGCCCGCCGAACCGCCATGCCCATGTCCGGTCGACCGACGGGTGGCCGAAGACACGCAGGTAGTAGAGGCCGGGATCGCGCGTCCGCTCGCGCCCGAATGACTGGGCGAAGTCCTCTACGAGGTCCAGCACGTTCTCCCAACCCATGACGGTCACGACCGTCACGTAGCCGGCGGGGGACAGGCCGGTCGAGAGGAGCCGCATGGCGAGCCGCTGCTGGTCTGGACGTTGGGCGCCAACGGGCAGGCCTCCGTGGTCCGTCGGCGTGTAGAACCACCTGATGCGCTCATTCTCAGCTACTTGGTCACCTGAGGACGCCCACCATCCCGCCGCGCGCTGCTCCTCCGACAACGAATCGACCCACGCCGCGGCCGCAGCGCTCATGCGCTCGGCGATCTCTTCCCTTGATCCACTCACCTCAGGCACCCCTCCTCCTGGCTCAGCACTGGTGCGTCGGCACCGTCTGGGCAGACTGAGTCAACGCGGCGCGGTAGCGCAATCGGGTTGCTTCCCGCCTCGGCAGACTCCTGCAGGAAGGAACAGCGATCCGCTCCCACGTCCGTAACACCTGTGGCCATCATGGCCCCTCCAGAATTCGAACTACAAAGCTAGCCCGGGCTCGCCCGCGGTCCAGCCAGCATCGACCAGGAGCGTATGCCCGGTCATCAGCGAGGACCCCGGACTTAGCAGGAACCCGACGGCGCCGGCGGTGTCGCGAGGCTGACCGACGCGCCCCAGAGGAATCCTGCGCTCGGAGGCGGCAAGAACCTCTGGGTCCTCGAGCATGGGCGCGGCCATCGGCGTCCGGACGAAGGTCAATGCGATCGCGTTCACACGTATGCCGCCCTGAGCCCAGTCGACAGCCATGCTCCGCGTCATAGCCAGCCCAGCGCCCTTGGTTGCTGGGTAGACGACCTGATCTCCTTGCAGGCTGGGCAGGTGGAGAGTCCAGTGTCGAATGTCGACTTCGTTGTCGAGCCCAGGTGGCCGACGATTCCGACGATCTGGGGCCCGAGATGTCTCACCACGGCTCACCCCAGATCACCACGTGCGATTGATCGTCGACTCTGGTCATTCCGCGAACAGACGCCCGCCTGCGCGCCTACGATGCCCCGGCCCCGTCACCTGGACGGCCAGCACTGAGCTCACTCGGGGAGAACATGCCGAACGTCAAGGGCCTCGCCCTGGTAGGGGCGACCCTCGCCATCACCGTGTCCGGTCTCGTCGTGGCCGCGCCCTCCGCCGATGCTGCCAGCGGCATCTACCGCAACTGCACCGCCCTGCACACCAAATGGAAGCACGGCGTCGGCACGTCCAACGCTCACGATTCGACCAGCGGCACCCCGGTCACGAACTTCTTCCACAACACCAAGAAGTACCGCACCGCGATGAAGAAGAACCGTGGCCTGGATCGCGACAAGGACGGCATCGCCTGCGAGTCGCAGTGACCCCACGACCGTGGCGCGGTCCGGGAGCCCTGGTCGGCGTACTGGCTGCTCTGGTGCTCGTCTCCAGCGGGTGTGCGGCCACCGACCAAGACCAGGCTGCTGGTGTCACACCGCCGACGTCAGCTGGGGCGACCGAGAAGCCGGCCCATCCTGCGGATCCCAGCTCGTCCTCTGCGGCGCCTGAGGGCGAGGCCAGTGCCACCACGGGACAGTCCGCGCCCACCCCGGAGAACGGGCAGGGAACTGCCGCCGCCCAGCTCGCCACGCTCAGGGTCACGGGCCGAGCACCGATGACCGGCTACGACCGTGACCGGTTCGGGCAGGCCTGGCTCGACGCGGACCGCAACGGCTGCGACACCCGCAACGGCGTGCTGCGCCGCGACCTGCGCCAGATCACGGTCAAGGCCGGTACTCACGACTGTGTCGTCCTGACCGGGACACTGGCCGACCCCTACACGGCCACACGCATCGACTTCGTCCGCGCGGTGACCGACTCTGTCGACATCGACCATGTGGTCGCCTTGGGCAACGCGTGGGCCAGCGGCGCCTGGAAGTTCGACATCAGGAAGCGCGCCGCCCTGGCCAACGACCCCGTGAACCTGCTGGCCGCCGATGCCAGCTCGAACCGGCAGAAGCGAGACGCCAACGCAGCCTCCTGGCTGCCGGCGAACAAGGCCTATCGGTGTGCGTACGTCGCACGCCAGATCGCGGTCAAGGCGAAGTACCGCCTCACTGTCACCACCGCCGAGCGGACGACGATGTCCGCGCTGCTGGGCCGCTGCCCCGGTCGACTCGCGACACCGGACGTGACCCACGCCCCGACGCGCGTCGACCAGAACATCACTGACCCGGGCGCTCCTCGCCCGACCGCGGGACCCACGAGGAGGGGTGCGAGCGAAGCAGGAGGTGGTGCCGTGTACTACCAGAACTGCGGGGCAGCCCGAGCCGACGGCGCCGCACCGCTGCACCGCGGTGACCCTGGGTACGGCACTCACCTGGACCGGGACGGCGACGGCAGTGCCTGCGAGGATTGAGCAGCGACCTCACACATCCTGGGGCGAGATCGGCACCTGGTTCTACGGCCGGCGGAAGTGGGAGCCTTCCAAAGCGGCCCTCTTTCGGACCTCGTCGACCACGTCGAGCTGGCGCCGGGTCTCGAATGCTGCGCTGTGAGGTCCTCCGAAGCCGCTCAGCCAGTGGAGCGCCCACACCGGAACCCCGAACATGGCGGCGCCCACCACCAGCGTGGCGGCAGCGTCGAGCACGCCGTCCATGGCTTGACCGGTCTCAAGTAGTGACCGAGTGATCATGGCTCCGGCCGTCACCCACAAGCCGACGGCGGTGGTCACGTAGGACGAGCACAAGAACAACCACGACGTGGCAGTTCGACCGCGCGCGGCTTGAACCTGAAGCGCAACCAGCCGTGTCTGAGGCGTCAGCTCGACGTCGACGCTGAGCAATGTCGTTGTCTCGACGATGACATCACGCAAGTCCGCACGCTCGAAGCCGCCCCGAGAAAGCAGCTCGCGGTAGGCCGCGACCAGGCAAACGGCCAGGCGAGCATTTCCCTCGGCGCCGGAAACTGCGGAGGAAAGGTAGGCGTGACTGGCCAAGGCGCCCAGCGCTCCTGAGGCACTCGAGAGAGCCACCCGATGGCACTGGCGGCGTTGCGCAACCCCCTCGGCCCCCCACGTCAGGACCAGGCGCAGCTGGTCGCGTGGATCGAGCGTGCTCCAACGCTGCCAGTCGCGCTCAGCTGGTGCTCGCGCATGAGCCTGGCGGACCGCCACCTGTTGAGCTGCCTCAGCGCGAGCTCGCCACGTGACCGACCGCGCTTGGACCCGGGCCTCCCCCTGACCGGATGGGTGAGGGGCAGCGCTCGGCTCTGCTCGGCCTGGACTCCCAGACGTAGGCCGCCGTTGCTGGGCAAAGCGGCGGGGTTCGGTGTCCGAGCGAAGCTGCCGGTCGTAGTCCTCGCGTTGGGGCTGTCTCGACAAGATGCCGTAGGCGACGTTCAGTGTCTTGATGCGATCCTCGGCGGCTGCGTGCGCAGCCGTGCCTTGGTCGAACACATCCGGGTGTGTTTCCTTCACCAGCTTGCGAAAGGCACTCCGGATTTCCGGGGGGGTCGCGTCAGCGTCCACTCCGAGAGACCCGTAATGGTTAGACATGCGTGAATAGTCGCTGCTACGACGACTTGAGGTGTCCTCCGATCCCAAAATCGAGCGGGACGAGCTCCAGCGGACTAGACCGTACTCGCGGTGCGGAGCCCGATCAGATCGATAGTCGGCGACCTCCGCGGTGCCCTGCTGCCCGGGTCCGACATCCAGGCGGCCAGCGGTTCGCCGCGAGCCGGGCCGAGAAGCCGCTGGTGATCGACTCTCAGAATGGAACTTTCGCGAAGCTCGGCCCTGTCGATCCCCAGACGCTGGCCGCTGAGCCGGCGCCCTGCTCATCCAGGGGGAGCACGTGCATCTCGCGTTCAAGGGCATCCGCGATTCGGTGCTGTTCACCGACAAGCGTCTGATCTCGATCAACGTGCAAGATCACCGGCAAGAAGCGGGACTGCTCCTCGCTGCCGCTCAAGAACATTCGGGCCTGGAGCGTTGAACGGCCTGCACCTTCGACCTCGACTCCGAGCTCGACCTCTGGTTCAGCGGACTCGGAAGTGTGCGCTTGGCGTTCAAGGACACCGTCGACATCCGGCACATCAGTCAGCTCATCGGACACCATGTGCTCTAGGCCGAAGGTCGCCAGCTCGGTGAGCTCTGCTGGGCTCAAGCGCCCTTGGTCGCCGTGCACAGAAACACGCCGAACTCGCGGTCGCCCTTGAGGATCGTCGTGGCGTCGACGAAGCGGACGTCGGCGAAACCAGCGCCAGTCAGCTGCTCGGCAAGGCGGTCCCTGTCGAATCCGTGATGTCCCTCAAAGTCGGCCTTGCCGGCGTGGAAGGCGCCGTCGGGATCCTCGTCGAGGTCCGCGATGGCCAGCCGACCACCGTCGACCAGGAGCCCCGCCACGGATCGCAACAGCTCATCCAGGTCGTGCACGTGGTGCAACGCCATGGAGCTCCACACCACGTCGTAGGACCCGTCGAGCTGGTCGGTTGTCAGGTCGGCCTGGACGGCGCGCAGCCGGCCACTGAGCCCGGCCGCCTCGATCCGCTCCCGTGCGACCTGCACCATCCCGGCGGAGGGGTCGACCACCACCGCGGAGCCGACCCGGTCGGCGAGCAGGATGCTCAACCGACCCGTGCCACCGCCGACGTCGACCGCGCTCATCCGGGGGTTGAGATCCAGCGCCTGCTCGATGGCCCTGGCCACCGCCACCTGACGCTTCTCCTTGTCGGGGTCGTCGTCCCACGTGGCTGCCTCGGCGTCGAATCGCTTGTGTTCGTGCACGTGCACGACCCTAGTCCCCGCACGGGAAGTCGCCCCACCGGAACGGGGCCGGTCTCGGTGTTCCTGGACCGATCGCCACCCGGATCCGGGTTGCTGCTTCCTTCGGCAGGACATACGCCACGCGAAGCCCGAACATGGCCCACGGGACACCGGTCGCTGCCTTGGCGATCAACGCCAGACCAAGGTCGGGCTGGAACAACCTGATATTGCTGAGCGGTGATCCGAGCCGGGTGGACACCAGGCGAAGAACGACCCACGCCGCGACGAGGCACGACCTGTCAGCCGGGTCGCTTGCCTGCTCGGAGGAGCAGCCAGAGTCCGAACCATCCTTCGGCGATGACGGCGGGGACCGAGACGACGGTGATGAACAGCGCCTCGTAGTCGGTGTAGTTGGCGAGCAGAGTGTGGGCGATGGTGTCGAGCATGTACGCGGCGCCGGCTGCGACAAGGACGTAGGCCAAGGCTTTGGGGGCGTAGCGGGATCGGAGGACCAGGCCGCCGAGGAGGCTCAGGTGGAGTCCGAAGGCGGCCAGTCCGATCAGCCAGGTGGAGTTGAACGTCTCCAGGGCGAGGAGTGCTTGTGCGTCTCGTTGTCGGGTCTCGATGGCGCTCAGCACGCCGGTGCCGTTGAGAAGCTGGAGAGCCTGGAAGAAGTAGATGAGGGCTGCGCCGAGAAAGACGGTGTAGACGAGCCGGAACCAGGCGGTGAGCAGCGAGAGGTCTCGGTCAGCGTTGCGGAAGACGATGTAGAGGGCCCAGGCGACCACCACGTCGAGGAGGAAGATGATCAGGAAGGCGACCATGCCGAGGCGGAAGAGTCCCTCGGACTCCGCGATGTTGGCTGCGGTGGCTTGGGCGTCGTCGCTGACGATGAGGCCCTCCCGGACGAAGAAGTTCGCGAAAACTCCGAGGGCGAACAGGATCACGTAGGCGACGCCGGCGATGCGAGCAGCGGTTCGAGGGTTCGTGTCGGGGTGCGTGGCTGTCGTCGCGGCAAGGGGTCTGGCGGTCGATGGTGTAGCGGTGCTTGTCATGCGATGCTCCGTGTCTCGGACGTCAGGGGCGGGAATGAACGTCTGGGCGGACGATGATGGCCGTCTTGCCAGTGGCGTGGCCGGCTGCGAGCTGGCGCATGGCGTTGGGAACGTCGTGCAGCTCGAACCGTTGGCCGATGACCGGCACGACCTGGCCCGAGGCGAGATGGGCGGCCAGTCGCTCGATGTAGGTGTGGGCCTCAGTGCTGATGAACGTGGTGAGGCGATGTCCCACGAAGGGTGAGAGCGCCATCGCTCTGACCTGACGGCCGACACCTCCGGTGAGACGGTTGCCGTCCTCGCCGCCCACGATCACCAGCGTGCCGTGGCGACTCATGGCCCGACGAAGCCGGGTGATGCTGCTGCGGCCGCCAATGTCGATGATCAGGTCGTAGTGGTTCTCGCCGTCGGCGAAATCGGTGCGGGTGTAGTCGATCACGTAGTCGGCTCCGAGCGAGCGGACCAGGTCCAGCTTGGCTGTGCCGGCGACCCCGGTGACCTGCGCGCCGTGGACCTTGGCCAGCTGCACCGCGTAGGTTCCGACACCACCCGAGGCGCCGAGTATCAGCACCCGCTGTCCGGGTTGACACTTCCCTACATCGGTCAGCGCCTGAAGTGCTGTGATCCCCGAGACTGCTGCAACGGCGGCCTGTTGCATGCTGAGGTTGGCTGGCTTGAGGGCCAGCTTGTCCTCAGCGGCAGCGGCGTAGGCGGCGAACGACCCGTTGGAGATACCGAAGACCTCGTCGCCCGGTGCGAAGCGGGTGACCTCGGCTCCTACCTCGACGACCACGCCCGCGACGTCCAGGCCCGGGACCCGGTTCTTGGGTGTGGCAACGCCGTAGCCCGCCACCCGAATCAGGTAGGGCAGGCCGGTCATCAGGTGTTCGGTGCCGCGATCGACGCCGGCGGCGTGGACCTCGATCAGGACCTCGGCATCAGAGATGCTCGGCCGCTCGATCATCTCCGCCCGCAGAACGTCCGCCGAACCAAATCGGTCTTGGACGATCGCCTGCATGAGTGCCGTCTTCTCGGCAGTCACCCGCGGTGAACTCATCGGCGCCCGACGGGTGTGGTCTGTCTGGGTTCGGGTGGTCGGCATGGGCATAGCTCCTGTGTCTGGTCCCGGAGCCGGATCAGCCCCGCGTCGGCGGTGTCGTACTATGTACGAGAAGATTGGTCGAAGGTACTCGTACTATGTACGAATCGTCAAGGACCAACCCCTGGAGCGAGCGATGACACCACCGAGTAGCGATGCAGAAGCCCCGACCCGAGCGGTCCTGAGCCGGAACCGGGTGCTCGACGGCGCGGTCGCCCTGGCCGATGAGGTCGGGATGGACGGCTTCACGATCCGCAAGCTGGCGACTGCCATCGACGTGAAACCGATGACCATCTACCACCACGTGCCCAACAAGGAGGCCATCATCGACGGCATGGTCGATCTGATCTTCGCCGAGATCGAGGTACCCCCGCTCCACATCGACTGGAAGGCGGCGATGCGGCATCGGGCCCGATCCGCGCGAGCCGTACTCGCCCGACACCCGTGGGCCACGCCGCTGATGGAGTCGCGCACCAATCCTGGACCGGCAACCCTCAGTCACCACGACGCTGTCCTCGGGTGCCTGCGCCGGGCCGGGTTCTCGATTGAGATGACCGGCCACGCCTACGCCCTCATCGACTCCTACATCTACGGCTTCGCCCTGCAGGAAGCCGGCCTCCCGGCAACCGGCGGCGCGGACATGACGCAGCTCGCCGAAGCAATGACCCAACAGTTCCCCCCCGGCGAGTACCCCTACCTGGTGGAGCTCACCACCGAGTACGTCCTCACAGCCGGCTATGACTTCAGCAACGAGTTCGAGTTCGGGCTCTCACTCATACTCGACGGCCTGACGATTCCGACGGCGCCAGACGGGGGTCGCTGAGCCTGCCAGCACCCTCGGTTCCGGATGGTTTCGGGGGAACATCTCCAGGCTCAGGATGACCGAGCTTCAGCGACACCCCCCAAGCTCCGGACACGGCCCTAGAACTGATGGGCGCCGTGAGTTCGGTCGACGATCGAGTCACGAGCGGAGAAAGACGCAGGTTGCCCGTGGTCGACCACGTGGGCAATCCATGGGCTATGTCGCCGCAGGCGACATGGCTGGTGTGAATCTCATAGCCTGCGCCTATGGCCACCTTCACGCTTACTTGCATCGGTGATGACCGACCGGGCCTCGTGTCCGACCTCTCGGCACCGATCAATGCCCACGGTGCGAGCTGGAGACGCAGCCAGATGGCGCGGTTGGGGGGCAAGTTCGCTGGGATTCTGTTGCTGGATGTTCCCGACGACAGGGCCGCTTCGCTGGTCGTGGACCTGACGGCACTGAAGAGCGTCGGCTTGCTCGTGACGCTCGAGCGGACCGACGTGCCCGCTGAGCACCTGCGGTTGCACATGAATCTGGAGCTGCTCGGGGCGGATCGTCCAGGCATCGTGGCTGAGATATCCGCCGCGCTCGCCGCTCAGAGAGTGGGCATCCAAGAGCTGAGCACCGATGTCCGAGAGGCGCCGATGTCCGGGGGACAGCTGTTCGAGGCCCAGGCCGTGCTCGAGGCGCCGCCCAGGACCAGCATGGATGACCTGCGCTCGATGCTCGAAGCGATCGCTGACGAGCTGATGGTCGAGATCAGGCTCTCGGACGCCGAGAGCCCTGCCACACCGTGAACGACCCGAAGTGCTGTGCATAGCCGCGTCGAGTACATCGGCCTCCGGCCTTCAGCCCGAGGCCTGAGGTCCTCGCCACGTCCGGTGGGTCGAGCTGCGCGTCGGGTGCCGGTTCATTCGCGCCAGAACAGGTAGTGGACAACGCCGTTCGAGCTGGGGACGACGTCACAGCGATACCGGTCGAGGAGCTCGTCGGGAGAGCCCCACAGTCGGGACCCGGCGCCAAGCTCCACGGGTGCGACCGCCACATGGAGCGTGTCGATGAGGTCGGCGTCCAAGAACTGTCGCACTGTGTTGGCCCCGCCGCCGAGGCGAACGTCTTTGCCGTCGGCGGCTTCGAGCGCGAGTGTCAGCACCGTAGCGGGGTCTGCGTTCACGAAGTGGAAAGTCGTGTCAGACAGTGCGAAGGAGGGTCTCTCGTGGTTGGTCATGACGAAGACCGGGGTGTGGAACGGTGGTTCCTGTCCCCACCATCCCTGCCACTCGTGGTCGGCCCACGGGCCACGCTGGGGACCGAATTTGTTCCGTCCCATGATCTCGGCGCCGATGTTGCGGTGGAAGTCGCGGACCAGGTAGTCGTCGAGTCCGCGACTGCCGCCGGCGTCGGCGCGGTTGGGCCAGCTCGCGGTGTCCCCGGCCCAGCCCACTAGGGCCGCTGGGTCAGCATGGCCGAATGGATGCTCCAAGCTCTGGCCCTCCCCGGCGGCGTACCCGTCTCTGGACACGGCGAAGTTGTGGACCCTGACCATCTGCGTCACTGCTGCTCCTCATGGATCTACGGTCGTTGACACATTGGACCATCCAGCCGTGCTGAACTCATCGGACCGGTTGGGCGGAAGTTCGCCGGGATTCTGGCTCTTCCTACCTGAGGTGGGGGTGAGTGAGTCCGCCGCCGATGAGCAGCATGCGTAGGCGGTAGTGCTCGCGGTTGCGGAACCCGCGAGCGATGCGGCGGAGGAGCGATGAGGCCGTTGATTGCTTCTGCGCCGCCGTTGGACGCGCGGCCGGTGTCGAAGTAGGCGAGGAGCGCTTCTCGCCACTGCTTGAGCGTGCCCCGAGTCGCTTGATCTCCGGGATCGGGCACGTCGGCAGGGATGCGAGGACCTTCTCGGCGATCTGACGGCCCACGACGGTGCTCCTGGCCCGGTAACCGAGCGTAGTTGCTGTGACCACTGCCCGGAGACGTAGACCTCGTCGTGGCACCGAGGACCGCGGTGGCCTCCTCAAGCCAGTCGCTGTGGACCTTCCCGGCCCGGGTCGAGGTCGAGGTCGAGCCCGCGGATTGCCGATCCCGGCGACTCGACCGACACGTCAGTGCGCCGGTGTACTGCGCGCGATGTGCGCCGAAGACATGAAGGCCTTCGTGGCCGAGGAACACGTCGCAGCGGGAGCATCGGACAGCCTGGTGGGATCCTGGCCGGGAGGTCCTACGCCCTCTCGTCGACCAGCGCGTCGCGAAGTAGCTCGCGGGCCGCCGCGTAGCGGCTGCGTGCGGTGGACGCGTTCAAGCCGAGAATCTCGGCGGCTTCCACGATCGTGAAGCCATCCCAGTGAATGAGCATCACCAACTCACGTTGGGCTTGGTGTAGCCGTAAGACGGCATCACGCACCTCATAGGCGTTCTCCGGCGCAGGCGTGGTCGCTGCAACATGGTGGCGAAGTCGCTCCGTCAACTCGAGCCGTCGAGAGGCGGTTCGCCGATAGTTGCTGAGGGTGTGCGCTGCGATCACGAACAACCACATTCGCTGACGCTCGGAGGACTCCGGCATCTTGTCGATCTTCTTCCACGCCGTCAGCATGACCTCGCCGTAGAGGTCAGCCGCATCCTCGGGCGACGCCACTCGGCGGACGAAGTAGGCGAGCAGATCGCTCGAAGCGTCACGAAGCGCGGTGCGCGCTGTGGCCCGGTCCACGGCACTCACCGATCGTCGCCATCGCAAGACGTAGCCATCGACAGGCTCACGGCTGTCACGGCCAGGTGCTGCCTGACGAGTTCAGCGTCGAGGCGTCGCCCGACCTCTTCGTAGACTGCCTCCACCTCGTACTCATCGACTGTCATTGCCGGGCCCGTCTCCGAGTCCACAGTCGAACGCGGAGACGCCGCCCGCGTTGCCTGAGCGACGCTCAGTGTTGAGAGATCGAGGCTCTTCAGATACTTCTCGGCAGCGGCCTTCACCTGCATGCGCGCGGCATCGCTGACGGGAGCGGTGGGATCGTCGAGCTCCTTCACGCCGAACGTCAGGGTGCATCGAGCGCCCGTCGAGGTGGTCACGACACCGTGGGAAGGCGACGACTCGAACCACGGGACGAGCCCGGATGCAGCAGCGGCACCCCCGGCGCCGAGTGCTCCCAGCACGACCATGCTGCCGACCACCACCCTCCGGCTACGGCGCTTCCGTCGCGGGACGGCAGAGCCCTCGGCTCGGGCGATGACGCGGACGAACTCAGCGTCGAGTTCCGGTGACCGAGCGGGTACGGGGGGCGAAGTCAGCGCAAGCTGCTCGTCGAACGAAGACATCTCTACTCCTCAGGCTGGTGATCCATCGCTCAGTACATGTACCGAGCACGCCCTTTCGTCCACCCTCCCTCGAACCTCGCGCCCGGAAACCGATCACGACGCCTCCACCTCACGCCGCGCCTTCTTCGCAGTCGCCTCGGCCAGGTGACCACAGCCCGAGTCGACCTCGGTAGCCAGCTGCCGTTCCCTCCCATCCCAGGTAGGAAGATCCGGGAGTGTGTTGCTGGATGTTCTCGACGACTGGGCATCCAAGAGCTGAGCACCGATGTCCGAGGGCAACGAGCGTCGAAGCTGGGCGTGAGGGTGTCGACCTCAGGTGGGCTCGCTGACCCCGAACCGTCGGACGACGATCGTCGTGACCGTGCTGACCACAGCTGCGAGGACCGTCCCCCAGGCCAGGTCGACCGGCACCAGCGCCGCTGGGAAGCCCTCCAGCACCGAAAGGCTGGTCAGATCCCAGGTCGCGTAGGTGACGAGACCGAAGAATGCTCCCGACCCGGCCGCCCACCGGACGCTGTCGCGATCCAGTGCAGGCAGTACGACGAAGTGCACGATGCCGGCCACGAACAGCAGATAGAAAGCGACGGCCGGGAGGGGACGCACGGGATCGGCGAGGAGCGGCCCCAGCTGGGCGTCGTACAGGTCGGTGGCCACTGCCGTGAGCCACACGAGGTCAACGGCGACGAACACGACCATCGCCACGGGGTAGGCCAGCAGGCCGCGACGCAGGGAGGGGGTCATCTCTCCAGCGTACGGGTGGCCCGGCGGGTCGACCCGGGTGCGCCGGTCGGTGCGTCCGCCGGGCTCAACGCGCTCAAGTTGGCCGCCGCTCACGATGATCGAGGTCCTCGGCGTCGGCCAGGTCTTCTGGATCCACATACCGTTCAACGCTGCTGCCTGGGTATGGTCTTCCTGTCCGCCCAGACCCGTGCTACCCCTTGTCGGTCGGCTTCAGCTTGCGCACGTCCGGTGCGCCTAGCCGGGCCGCGTCTGCAGTCTGGTCGTCCGGCTCCTGCTGCGACTGCAGTTCGGCCTCCACGCGTGCGCGGTAGTGCGTGACCTCGCGCTTCTGGATGTCTTCGTCCCAGCCGAGGAGCGGTGCGACCAGGGCCGCCACCTCCTCGGCCACCTGGACCCCGCGGCCGGGGGTCTCGATCGAGACCCGGATCCGGCGGGTGAGGATGTCCTCGAGATGCTGGGCGCCCTCGTGGCTGACGGCGTAGTACGCCTCCGCCCGGAGGTACTCCTCGGCGCCGGTCAAGCGCTTTCCGAGGTCCGGCTGCTCGGCGATCAGGTCGAGCACCTCGGTGTAGAGCGTGCCGTAACGGCCGAGCAGGTGCTCGATCATCGACACGTGCATGCCGGTGCGCTCAGCGATCAGCCGGCGCGAGTTCCAGGCACCGAAGTAGCCCTCAGCCCCCAGCAGCGGGATCTGCTCGGTGACCGACGGGGGGACCTTGGCCTCGAGGTCGTGCACGGCCGCGTCGACGGCGTCCTTGGCCATCACCCGGTAGGTGGTGTACTTCCCGCCCGCGATGACGGTCAGCCCACGCACCGGGCTGGAGACCGCGTGCTCTCGCGACAGCTTGCTCGTCGAGTCGGACTCGCCGTACAGCAGCGGCCGCAGGCCGGCGTAGACCCCGACCACGTCCTCGTGGGTCAACGGGTCCGCCAGCAGCGTGTTCACGTGGTTGAGCAGGTAGTCGATGTCGCTCCGGCTTGCGGCGGGGTGCGCGAGGTCGAGGGACCAGTCGGTGTCGGTCGTGCCGATGATCCAGTGGCTGCCCCACGGAATCACGAACAGCAGGCTCTTCTCCGTGCGGGTGATGATCCCGGTGGCGGAGTTGATCCGGTTGCGGGGTACGACGAGGTGGACGCCCTTGGAGGCACGCACCTGGAACTGGCCACGGCCGCCGACCATCTTCTGGATCTCGTCGGTCCACACGCCCGCTGCGTTGATCACCTGTTTGGCCCGGATCTGCATCGACTGGCCACTCTCGAGGTCGGTGACCTCGGCACCGACCACGCGGTCGCCGTCTCGCAGGAAGCCGGTCGCGCGCGTGCTGTTGACGCACAGGGCGCCGTACTCGGCGGCGGTGCGGGCGAGCATCATGGTGTGCCGAGCGTCGTCGACCTGGCCCTCGTAGAAGCTGATCGCACCGCGGATCGACGACTTCTTCCCCGAGGGGAAGGACTCCCGGGTCTTCTTGCGGCTCATGTGCCTCATGTGGGAGGGCACCCCACGACCGGCGCCCATGACGTCGTAGACCCCCATCCCCAGGCCGACGTACGCCCGGTCGATGCGCTTCTCCAGCGGGTAGATGAACTCGACCGGTCGGGCCAGGTGCGGGCACAAGGTCTCCAGCACGAGCCGGCGCTCCTTCAGCGCCTCGAACACGAGGGCGAAGTTGAACTGCTCCAGGTAGCGCAAGCCACCGTGGAACAGCTTGGTGGACCGGCTCGACGTGCCCGCGGCGTAGTCACGGGCTTCCACCAGGCCCACCTTCAGTCCTCGAGTCGCGGCGTCGAGCGCACTCCCGGCGCCGACCACGCCGCCTCCGATGATCAGGACGTCGAGCTCCTCCTGTCTGAGCCCGGCCAGGGCGTCGGCGCGGACCTGCGGGCTGAGGGCTTGTCTGCTCATCTCGTTCATCATCCGTTCGTTGATCGCGGATCGGCGCGGCCAACCCTGTGCGATGGGATCCCTGGGAGCCGCCTCAGTCGACGGTGTGGTCACCGACATTCGCCAACCTACGCGGTCCCCAATGATGGACTCGTTCCACGGCGGGGTCCATTGCTCGCTCGCGTTCCAGTTCCTGCGCAGCTCCGGGGGCCCTGCCAGGAGCCAACGGCCAGCCCCGCGGCGTGCGCCGACTCGACTCCGGTCGTATCGACCCCGTAGTCCGTCTCCATCTGCTTCGCCACGGCACGCGCGAGCGCCGCGGCCAGCGGCAACCCAGGGCTGGGAGCGGAACGTCAGCCGACTAGGACAGCCGTCACCACCAGGTTCTTCTGGTAACCCCCGTTGTCCGGGTCGTAGGCACCACCGCACGTGATCAGGTGCAGCCGCTCGAGACCGGTGCGGGAGAACAGCGACTGCGGCAAGCCCTGGCGGTCGAACCGCCTGACCTTCTCCACGACGTACTGCTGGGTCCTACCATCGGCGACCGTGACCACGACGGTGTCCTCTACCTGCACGTCGCGCAGACCAACGAGAGGACCGATCCCGAACCCCTCCGCGTCGAGATGCCCGGCGAGCACGGTTGCTCCGCGACCCGATGCGGGGGCCATGCCGTAGCGGTACCAACCCAGGACCCTCGGGTCCGCCGGCAGCTGCATCTGGCCGTCCGCCTGGACGCCGACCGGACGAACGGCAGCATTGATACCCACCGAGCCGATCCTCGCCCGAACTGGCTTGGGAGTCTGCCGCGGCGTGGTCGCCTCGCGGAGCTTCGTCGCGTCTGATCGCGCGACTTCCCTCCGCTGCCCCGGGCTCCGGTCCACCCCGGGGTCGAGCTCCCGCGCGGCCGCCTCCTCAGCGGGGGCCAAGGCTGCGGGCGTCGGCCCGGCGCCCCGGTCCGGTGGACCGGTTGCAAGCCCGGACCGTGCTGCCGTGACGCTCACGAGAAGGCCGACGGCGGCCAGGGCCGTCACCAGCCTGGCCGCCGTCTTCCTCCTCATGACTTCGGCTCTCCTCGTGCCTCAGCGACGCCCGCGCGCCGGGACCAGCTGACGTCCGGCCAGCAACAGAGCCAGCAAGGACGCCACCCCGAGCCCGATCGCCCAGGAAGGCACCGCGCCAGACTCGGATGCCAGCCCGAGCTCACCGCCGGGGACACCCGCAGGGGCAGAGTGCAGGCCGTCAATGGTCTGGACGGCGAGCTTCAGGTTGTTGTCGGCAGCGCTGCCCCAGGCGTAGACGATCGTGTTCGCGCCCTCCCCGAGGGCCACGTCGGCCGGGCCGATCGCCACGGTGTCGGTGCCCGCCAGAACCACGTCGGCGCTGTAGCTGCCGGCCGCGACGTCAGCGGTGGCCTCCTTCGGGTTGGTCACGCCGTCGAACAACACGTTTCCGTCGGCACGGATGTCCACCGCCGGGGCGGCCGCGGTGTGCCGCACGGTCAGGCGAGCCTCACCGGCAGCAGTGGCGGACATGTCGTTGACGAACACGTTCAGAGCCGGCTTGCCGTCAGCGTCGAGGTTGGCCACGATCGTGGCGTTCACGCCACCGGGGACCTCGACGCCCTGGGCCTCGATCGCCGGATCGGCCGTGTCGGGCGAGTCGCCGTCGGCGTACACGGCCAGGTCGTAGGTACCCGCGGGGAGGCTGAGCGGGTCCGTCAGGGTCCCGGGTTCGAAGTTCGGGATCAGCTCGTCGCCGTTCGCGTAGACATCCACCGTCAGTCCTGGCACTGCGTGCAAGACCGAGACGGTGGCGTTGTCGGCGGCCACGGCAGGCGATGTGAAACTTGCCGCCAGGACCATCAGGCCGGCGGCTCCGGCTGCTGCGATGCTGCGTCTCATGATGTGTGTCCTCTCGGTTGGGATGGTTGTTCCTTGACCGAGAGTCGGCGGGACCGGAGCCTCGGATGCATCCAGGAGGGAAAATCTGAACAGATTCATGAACGATGTGTTGACATATCCCCCGATGGCCTGACAGGGCGGCTCGAATCTCACGGCACCGGTCTGGACCAGTTCGGCCGAGTTGCGGTCGTGACCGGGGGCAAGGGGGAACGGCATCGCGGCTGAGTCACACCGCCCGTGCGGGCCGCGGTCGAGCCCGGAGACATGGCCGCCCAGCTCTCCGCCACCCCGCCGCCTAGGGGTCAGTCGGCTGGGAGCGTCCTCGCAGCCCGTGAACGAGCCAGTGACCACGCCCAGGCCAGCGGTGGCCTCGTCCGGTTCGGCAGACTCTTGCACGTCTACAGCACGGAGGAGGCCCACTCCTCGGTGCGCAAGGCGGGCCTTGCTCGCCGGTTTCGCTGCCCAAGACACCCGGCTCGCGGACACCGACCCGTGGACGCGGGACATGCGTGCCGACCATCCGGCCCAGCTGATCGTGACCGACGTGGAAACCGGCGGCGTCCCCGCGATGGTGGTCGCCTTCCTCGGGTCGACCCGGGGTCACGGCCTTCGATCCCCTCCCCGAGATCGTCGCCCCGTCCCTGCTGGACGACGTGTGGACGGCGCGGGTGTCGATCGGGACGGTGCCCACCACGTCCACGTCGTGATGGCCCGCGACCGGCAAGGCGGGCAGGGCTGCGGGCCGGGTCAGGCTCCGGGCGCGGGGCTGCGCTCCTCGGCGATCGAGTTCCCGCCGTCGACGACCAGGCACTGTCCGGTGATGTACGACGCACCCGGGGAGCACAGCCAGGCGATTGCCGAGGCCACCTCCTCGGGCCGAGCGCTGCGACCGATCGGGGTGTGCCGGCTCGCGGTCTCCTCGCTCGCGGTCTGCGACGCGGTCTCGATCCAGCCCGGGGCGACCGCATTCACGGTGATCGAGTCGGCTGCCGAGTCCACGGCGAGGGCCCGAGCGAGTCCGACCATGCCCGCCTTGGCGGCGGCGTACGCCACGTCCCCCCGCATGGCCATCACCGGACCCGTCACGCTGGCGACCATCACCACGCGACCCCACCGCTGGCGGGTCAGATGGGGAAGCGCGGCCCGACTGACGAGAAAGGCGCTGTCGAGGTTGCGCCGTATCGAGGATTGCCAGGTCGCCAGGCTGAGGGACGCCGCCTCGCCCTCCTGGTAGGACGGGTCGGTCACCGAGACCATGCCCGCGTTGTTGACCACGGCATCGAGACGGCCGAACCGGGCCAGTGTCTCCTCGACCAGGTCCTGAGCGGCCTCGGGATCGGTCAGGTCTCCGGTCAGGGCGGCCGCGGAGATCCCCTCGGCGAGGAGCTCCTCGACTCGTTCATGGACCCGGGCCGTGGTCCCACCCAGCACCACGCTGGCGCCGAGCTCACCGAGCAGGCGAGCCGACGCGAAGCCGATGCCTGAGGGACTGCCGGCGCCGGTCACGATCCCGACCCTTCCGGAGAGATCGAAAGCCACCGGAAGCCTCATGTCTCCACGGTCTCACGCCGGCGGCAGCGCACGGATTCACGCCGACTAGGCCGGACTCCCTTTCCGCTCAGCCGATGGGGTGGGTCGCTGAGTGCGACCTCCACGCTCTTCCCGGCGAACGCCGAGAGGTCCACCGACCACGCCTCGTAACCCTTGCTGGCACCCGAGGCGGCGTTTCAGGACCCGGTCGTGCCCGTGGGCCAGCAGG
>JBKJON010000514.1:0-5518 GCA_046595715.1 Marmoricola sp. | reverse complement strand
CGACGCGGCCAAGGGGCTCGAGCCGCAGACGCTGAAGCTGTTCCGGGTCTGCAAGGCGCGCGGCATCCCCGTCATCACGGTCATCAACAAGTGGGACCGGCCCGGTCTCGACGCGTTGACGACCGTGATGACGGGGATGCCGCGCGCCTTGCAGACCCGGAACAGCTTCAGCGTCTGCGGCTCGAGCCCCTTGGCCGCGTCGACGAGCATCACTGCTGCGTCCACGGCCGAGAGCACGCGGTAGGTGTCCTCGGAGAAGTCCGAGTGGCCGGGGGTGTCGACGAGGTTGACGACGTGGTCGTCGTAGGCGAACTGGAGGGCGGCGGAGGTGATGGAGATGCCTCGCGCCTTCTCCATCTCCATCCAGTCCGACACCGTCGAGCGACGACCGGCCTTGCCGTGGATGGCGCCGGCCTCGGTGATCACCCGGGCGTGCAGCGCCAACGCCTCGGTCAGGGTCGACTTTCCGGCGTCGGGGTGGCTGATGACGGCGAAGGTGCGACGCCGTGCCGCTTCGCGGGTCACCTCGCCGGCCTGCCTGGCGTGAGCCTGGGCCGAGGCGTCCTGGGCATCAGTGGGCGTGGGGATGGGCGTGGAAGTCACAAGGTCCTGCATCGTCGGCGGAACGCCCGAGGGGCGACGGGCTTCGCCCAGTCTACGGAAGCCGGCGCGAGGCGGCGGAACGCCCGAAGGACTATCAGCTCACCCGCGGGTGGGCGGTCCCCCGGGGTGAGACACCCGCGGAGGGCGCGAACTGATGGTCCTGACGGCGAAGCGCGCTACGAGATCCAGCGGTTGGCCCGAGCCTGCGTCCCCGGGGTCATCCGAGCGCCATCGAGGGTCGCGATGAGGCTACGGCCGTTCTTGGTGTTGATGCGGCCGACGTTCACGAGACTGAACTCCCCGTCTGCACCGCGCAGTGCGACGACGTACTCCACGCGCCGCAGCCTGGTCGCGAAGACGACAGTCTTCCCGGCAGGAACCGTCCGACTGAAGGTTGGCCTCGACTTCTTCGGGCTGCCGGCGAAGACCGCGAGGTTGCGCGTGTTGGTGTTGGTGAACGTGACCTTGGCCTTGCGGTTGCCCTTCTTCTTCCGAGCCAGCTGAGCCCGGATGGGCTTGATGCCCTCGACGCTCACGGTGACCGTCGCGGTGCGGTAGAGATCGCCGTCGGTGACACCGTAGGTGAGCTGCTGGGTGTAGTTCGTGGCACTGGAGCGCGAGAAGTACTCCAGGTCACCGTTGCCGTCGATGCAGGCGTCACCCTTGGACGGAACCGAGACGCTCACCACGTAGAGCTTGTTCATGTCGGGGTCGGAGTCGTTGGCCAGCACCTTGATCACGGCCGACTGACCGGCGGCGACCCTGGCGGTGTCGTCCCGCAGCACGGGGGCATGGTTGCCGGCGGCCGCGTTCCGAGGAGCCGACATCCCCTCACAGAAGGTGTCGTCGTCAGCGTGGGCGACGCCGGCGGATCCGAACGCCCCCAGCCCCGCCGCCAGCATGACCGTCGTCGCGCTCGCGACCCTCTTCAACGCCAAAGACATGTGCGATCCGTTTCCTCGAGACAGATGAGGGCGCCAGTGTGACCCAGTTCTTCCTCCTGCGCGTGAACATTCCCAGAAGCCGTGCCGCACGTTCTCCGACGCCGAGGGGCCGAACATGACTGCGTGCCATGCTGCGACCATGCCGTTGCTCCCTCCATCGCCCGACTCGCGGCCGACGCCGGATCTTCCCGCCACGATGCGAGCAGCCGTCATCACGCGTCACGGTGGGCCGGAGGTCCTCGAGGTGCGTAGCGTTCCGGTGCCGCGTCCGGGACCGGACGAGGTTCTGGTGCGCGTCAGTGCCGCGGGGTGCAACAACACCGATCTGTGGACCCGGGAAGGCTCCTACGGTTCGGCTGAGGACCCGAACCGGCGAGGCGGTTGGCTCGGACCGCTGGACTTTCCTCGTGTTCAGGGAGGTGACGTCGCCGGCACCGTGGTGGCCTGCGGTGAGGCCGTCCAGGCAGGCGTCGTCGGTGCTCGGGTGCTGGTGGACCCGGCCAACTACGGCGATTCGGGAGCGGACGCTCAACCTGTTGACGTGTTGGGCAGCGAGCGCGACGGCGGGTTCGCCGAGTACGTCGTCATTCCCGCCGCGCGTGCCCACCGGGTCGACCACTCCCCCCTGAGCGATGCGGAGCTGGCCGCCCTCCCCATCGCTTACGGCACCGCCCTGGGAATGCTCGAGCGAGGCGCGGTGACCGCCGGCCACACGGTGCTGGTCACGGGGGCCTCCGGCAGTGTCGGTCTGGCCGTGGTGCAGCTGGCACATGCCCTTGGCGCACGGGTCGTGGCCGTGTGCAGTGGCGACAAGGGGGTGGCGGTGCGCGACGCCGGGGCCGACGCGATAGTGGACCGTCAACGCGGGGAGGTCGTGGCCGACGCCGGCCGGGCTGCTCCCCGGGGCTATGACGCCGTCATCGACGTGGTCGCAGGCCCCATGGTGGGTGCGGGCCTGGGTCTGCTGCGCGGGGGCGGGCGTTGGGTCGTGGCCGGTGCCCTCGACGGGTGGGCCGTCGAGCTCGATCTCCGGCGGCTGTACCTGGCGAACCTCGCCCTGGTGGGATCGACGATGCACACCCCGCGCATCTTCGACCAGCTCGTCGACTACGCGCGACGAGGCGTCGTACGCCCGGTGGTCGCCGCCACGTTCTCGCTGGACGAGCTCCCGGACGCTCAGCGACAGCTGGCACTTCGGCAGCACGTGGGAAAGCTGGTCGTCCTCCCCTGACCGGGCAGTGGTGAGTCGGCGTCGACGAAACGGTGGAGCACTCGCTTCGCGCAGCCGGCTGGGTGCCTACCCTGCCGGCAGGGCGAACAGGGTGATGGCCGCCATGAGCGCGGCGAGGGCGCCGTACCCGACCTTGCGGCGAACGCCGTGGCAGGTGCGAAGCGCGACGACGGCCTGGCAGGCGTAGTAGGCGGCGAAGGCGCGGGACGCGATCGCGACGATGGTGTACGTCGGCACTGTCGCGGCCAGTGCGGCGGCGGCGACGCCACTGACCAGGTAGGCCCCTGCTCCGTGCGCCCGAGCGGACAGTCCGCGCAGGTTGCCGTCGGCGGCCGCGGTGTCGGCGACCGCGGCGCTGAACTGGCTCAGCACCGCGGACAGGGCCAGTGGGAGCGCCAGGACCGGCGCTACCCGGTCGGTGATGTCGAGAAGGGTGCGGTCGCCTCCCGCAGGGGTTCCGAGGCCCATGTTCGGGGTGGCCGCCGCGACGAAGCCGATGTAGATCGAGCCCGCGACCAGCTGCGCGACTCTCGAGGCCCAGATGCGGGTCGGGCCGTCGAAGACGTCGCCCAGGTAGCGGACCGTCTCGAAGCCCTGCACCGTGATGACGATTCCGCCGAGTACCAGCACGGTGGTCAACACGCTGTGGCTCGGCACCGGTGGAAGCGAGAGGCCCCGGCCGGTCACGAGCTCGACCGAGTCGTGCACGACCAAGGCGCCACCCAGGACGGTGGTGAGGACCAGCACTGCGATCAGGCTGACCATGTCGAGCCGGTCCAGGCCAGCGAAGCCTCGTGCGATCCCGACCGCGACGATGACCAGCACGGCTGCCACCGCGATCATGCGTTCTTCGAGGGGATGGGACTCCGGGGTGACGTAGGCGATCAAGTACTGGGCCATGATGCGCAGGTACAGCGCTACAGAGATCACGTAGGCCACCACGATGACGCCGTCGCTGATCCGGTCCAGGCGCGCAGTGACCGTGTCAAGCTGCCCCAGCCCGGCCAGCGGTTCCACCGTCGCGACGTTGTGCCGGATCGCGCTACCGACCAGCCAGGCCAGCACGGTCACACCCACCGCGCCGAGCACCGCCGCTCCGCCGAGCGTCGTCTCGAGCACCGGCACGATGATCAGCAGACCCGACCCCAGGATGGATGCGAGCGGCGTCACGGTCGCCCGGAGCACCCGACCCCGGGACACCGGGGATGGAGGTCCGGGCATGCTGTTGATTCGACCACGTATCCGAAGGACCTGTGGCCCAGATGCAGCGGGCCCGAGTCCAGGGGAAGGGTGCCGTCGGCGTGACGAGGACTCCGACACCACGACCTAGAAGACCGACCAACCGGTGCGGGTCGTGAACAGGTCCAGGGCGGCCAAACCGGCCGTCGAGTTGCCGGAAGGATCCAGCGCCGGGCTCCACACGCCGATCGTGCACCTGTCCGGGATCACCGCGAGGATGCCGCCGCCGACTCCGCTCTTGCAGGGAACCCCCACCCGGTAGGCGAACTCGCCCGCGGCGTCGTAGGTCCCACAGGTGAGCATCACCGCATTGATCCTCTTGGTCTGTGGCAGGGAGAGCATCCGGGTGCCGTCCGCGCGGACGCCGTGCCGAGACAGCCAGCCGCTGGCCAGGGCGAGCTCCCGGCAGCTCATCGAGAGCGAGCACTGCCAGAAGTACTGCTCCAGCACCTCCTCGACCGGACACTCGAGGTTGTCGTAGCTGGCCAGCAGGTGGGCCATCGCGGCAATCCGGTGCCCGCTGTCGTGCTCGGACTGCGCGATCCGGGGGTCACCGTCGACCAGCGGGTTGCCGCTCTCCCGACGGACCAGCTCGCGGATCGCGGACCGGGCATCCCCGGTGGCTCTGTGCAAGCGGTCGGTCACCACGAGGGCGCCGGCGTTGATGAAGGGGTTGCGAGGCTTGCCCCACTCCTGGTCGAGCTGGAGCAAGGAGTTGAACGGGTTGCCCGACGGCTCGCGAGAGATGCGCTCCCAGATGCGGTTGTTGTCGTGGGTCATCACCAGCCCGAGGCTGAACACCTTCGAGATGCTCTGGACCGAGAAGCACGTGTCGCTGTCCCCGGTGACATGGACCTCGCCGGTGTTCATCACCACCGCCATCCCGAACTGCTGCGGCTCCACGCAGGCCAGCTCAGGGATGTAGCCGGCGACATCCCCCGCACCCACCGACGGCGCGACCTCGGCCCTGATCTCCTCGAGCACGACGTCCAGGTCCATGCCGCAGAGTATGGCGGGGACGGTCAGCAGGGCCGGCACGAGGAGGGCAGATCCTCGCGCCAGATCACGAAGGACCCCAGCCACCGCGTGCGGCGGGTTCAAGGGGTTCAGGCCCAGCTACACCTCACTCACGCAGACCATGGGACAGACTCCCTCGTTCCCGTCGCAGCTTTGTCCCGCCTGTCGCGGTCTCCCTGGCGGTGATCGCCTGACTGCAACAGGCGGCGAACGGAGGGATGGGTGAGGCGGGCTGGCTCAACCTCGGGGCGGGGCTCGCCCTCATGGTGCTGCCCCTGGCGGGCCTTGTGTCCGTGGCGACCGCGGATGGCCTCCTCGCGCCGGTAGTGGTGGCGCTGCTGGGACGTGAACTGCTCGGACGACATAGCGGGAACGGCAGGGTCGCTCGAGTGTGAAGCACGCCGATCCGACGGCACGGAGGGCTCACTCAAGATCGCCCGGCTCGAAGTCGCATGCCCTCCTCGCTCGGCCGATGGGGTGGACC
>JBKJON010000360.1:0-2853 GCA_046595715.1 Marmoricola sp. | reverse complement strand
GGAGGAAGAAGGCGAAGACGACGACGCCGCTCCAGAGCACCAGGCCCCAGAGCACGCACCGCCAGGCCCCGAACCGCTTCGCGAGCCAGCCGAACAGCAGCGCTCCGCCGATGCCGACGAACTGCACCATGAGGAACAGCGTCAGCATCGTCGTCTCGGGAAAGCCGAGCTCACGCTGGCCGTAGAGGCTGGACTGGCCGATGACGGTCTGGATCCCGTCGTTGAAGAACAGGTAGGCGACGAGGAACAGCATGGTCTGGGGCAGGAGCCGCAGCTCGCGGAACGTCGACGCGAGCTGGCGCAGGCTGCCGCCCACGATGCCGGCGGTGCGTGCCACCTCCGGCCGTTCGACCCCGCGCAGCCGCCACATGCCGATGACCGGGACGAGGGTGAACGCCGCCCACCACAGTCCGGCCATCAACATGCTCACGCGGACGGCACCGCCGCGGTCCAGCCCCAGCTTCTCGGGGCTGGACAGCATCAGGAAGTTCACAGCCAGCAGGAGGCCTCCGCCGAGGTAGCCCAGGGCCCACCCCCGGGAGGAGACCTTGTCCCGGTCGTCCGGACTCGCGATCCGGCACAGGATCGCGTCGTACACCACGAGCGAGGCGCCCAGGCTGAGCGTGGCCACGATGAGCAGGACCACCCCGAGCTGCCAGTTGGTGCCCTTGACGAGCGACATGAGGCAGGCAGCCACCGCGCCGACCGCGGCAAAGGCCCCCAGGAGGCGCGCAGGGCGTGGGGACCGGTCGGCGATGGCGCCCACGAAGATCAGGGCGATCGCGGACACGATCGTGGCCACCGTGACGGTGAACGGTGCGAGAGACCCCGGCGATATGCCGAGGCCGAGGATCTGCAGGTTGGTCCGGCAGACCTCGCCGTCCGCGAGGTCCGGGCAGGCCGCGCTCTCCGCGACAGCAGTGAGGTATGGCGTGAAGAGGACCGTTGCGGTGGTGGTGACGTAGGCGGAGTTGGCCCAGTCATACCAGTACCAGGACTTGCGGTAGTGCTCGTTCCCCACCCAGGCCGGCTGCTGCTCGACCACCGCTGTTGTCATGCGTGAAGGGTGGCACAGCGACGTGCGTCACAGATGCGTATTGGTACCCAGGACGCAGCGCGAGTCGCACCACCGCGCAGGAGGTGACTAGCCCGCATACTCCCAGTGCCACGGCTCGGGCAGGGACCCGTTCGGCTCCGCCCACGACGGGTGGAACCAGCCGTAGAGCGGTGCGTTCTGCTTCATCCACAGGTGGGCCGACGAGCCGAAGCTCTGGATTCCTCCGCACAGGTCGAGGGCGCGGCCGTAGCCGTGCTCGCTGCGCCCCGGGGTGGCCGCCCACTTGCCGCGGTCGGCCTTGACCGAGACCTGCTCGGCGTACGACCGGTAGGAGTCGGTGATGCAGATCGGCGACCCGGTGTCCTTCTCGTAGGCGATGCTCATGGCGTTGAACGCCGCGGCGGCGCCGGGACGCAGGCTCTCGGTCGGGTCCGCGTAGAGGGGGCACAGACCCGCGACCGGGATGGCCCCGTTGGGGTACTCGAGCTCGTTGGTGCTGCACGCCTTGACCGAACCGTCGGCCTTGACCCCGGGGATGACCATCGCCTTGCGCAGTCGTGCGGTCGCGGCCTTGCCCGCCTCGGTCTCGCTGCCCAGCAGCAGGCCGGCGATGGGGCCGATCTTGGTCACCTGGGCGGCGTGCAGGGCGCGGGTGGCCTCCAGCTGCACCTTCTGCTCGGCGATGGCGGCGTCGAGCTTCTTCTTGGCTGCTGCGGCGGTGACCGAGGCGTCCTTGGCACGGGTGCTCGCCTCGACGGCCTCGACGGCGGCCGCCTGCTGCAGTGCGGTGTGGTCCTCGACCTTGTTGAAGGCCCAGGTCCGCTGGTCGCTGAGGTAGGACAGCTGGGCAGCGCCGTCGCTGGCCTCGCTCGCATCCTTGCCGAGGGCCTCGAAGAGCAGGCTCACGTCACCGAGGGAGCCGCCCCCGCCGGCGTACGCCTGGTAGGCCCACTGGCCGAGGGCCTTGCGGTCCTCCCCGAGCTGGGAGCTCAGGCTCTGGTAGAGCGCGACGTTGCGGTTGGCCTCGTCGATGGCCGTCCGCTCCGCGGTCCGCGCCTCGGCGTACTGCTGCAGGAGGGTGTTGGCCTGTTTCGCGTAGCGGTCCAGCTTGGTCGCGGAGGCGGCGATGGCTGCGTTGGTCCGGGTGAGGTCTGCCGCGAGTGCATCGGCCTGGGCCACCTGGGCAGCGACCTGGGCGGGGCTCAGAGTGGCCTCTTTCGCCTTGGCAGCCGCGTCCTTGGCGGCCTTGTCCTGCGCGGCCTTGTCCTTGGCCGCCTGCGCCGTGGCGGCCTTGTCCTTGGCCGTGGCGGCGCTGCCGGTGACGACGAAGGACCCCGAGGTCGCTCCGGACGAGGGGGGTGCCGTGCTCGACGCCTGAGCCGAGGTCCCACCAGCCATCACCACGACCGCAAGTGCGGTCCCGGTGAGTCCGGCGCGCATGCCGAGCCCAACCACGATCTGTCCCAACTCTCGTCCTCGCGCAGCCGAGGTCGAGGCTGCTCCGATCTTCTCGCCGACCCTAACCGTGGGCCCCCGCGGGCCGCCTCGGTCGTTCCGGCGAGAAGTTTGCCCGTTCTACCGAGTCGGTCGTTCCATGAGGCTGACGACGTGTCCGGTTGCGCCGAGTTGGTGCACCTCCCGGAAGCCGCGTCCTCGGTGGAAAGCCAGTGACGCCTCGTTCGGCGGGTCGACGTTGACCTCGAGCACCAGCCGCCCGCGATCCTTCGCAGCAGCTTCGATCGCGTCGTACACCGAAGAAGCGAGGCCGCGTCGACGGAAGGCGTCGTCGATGACGA
>JBKJON010000259.1:0-2635 GCA_046595715.1 Marmoricola sp. | reverse complement strand
CCCCACCACACGCTGAAGTCGCCGAAGTAGTTCGGGTGCCTCGTCCAGGCCCACAGACCCTGGTCCATGACCGGCTTGCGGTCCTTCTTCTGCTTGTACGCCGACAGCTGGGCGTCGCCGATGGATTCGAAGGCCAGCCCGATCGCCCACACGACGACACCGACGTAGACCAGCCACGACCACGTGGTGCCGGTGGTCGCCCCGACCTGCACGGGCAGCGAGACGAACCACATCGCCAGCCCCTGGACCACGAAGACACGCTTGACGGCGGCGGCGAAACCGCCGTCGCCGAGCATCTTGGCGTAACGCGGGTCCTCCTCGGGGTGCGCGAGCTGGCGCACGCCGATGTGCCAGGCGAGGCGCAGGCCCCACACGGCGACCATCGGCAGCAGCAGCCAGCGGACCGGCTCGTCGCCGAGCGCGGCGCTGACCAGGGCGATCAGCACGAAACCGAGACCCCAGGTCACGTCGACCACGGCGACGCGACCCACCTTGCGGGAGACGAGCGCCGTCGCGGTCATCAGGATCACGATGGCGACCAGCGACGCCGCGAGCACGGTCAGCAGGGTCACTCGGAGATCACGAAGTTCCTCACAGCAGGAAGTGTATGGTCACCGCCGGGGCGCACCATCAGGATCTGGTCGACTCCCATGCGGCCGTCACGGAACGCCATCGAGCCGCCGACGAGGTAGAGCCGCCACACGCGCACGACCTCCTCGCCCACCAGTTCGGTGAGCCGCTCGAGGTTGGCCCCGAAGTTCTCCAGCCAGCCGTCGACGGTGCGGACGTAGTGCTCGCGCATCATGTGCACGTCGCGTACCTCGAGCCCCCCGCGCTCCAGGTACGCCACGGTCTCGCCGACGGGTCGCATGTGCATGTCGGGCGCGATGAACGACTCGATGAACGGTCCGCCGCCGGGGTGGCCGTCGCGACCGCCGGAGCGCGACATCTGCTGGATCAGCACCCGTCCGCCTGGTTTCACCGCGTCGTGGAGGACCTGGGCGTAGGTGCCGTAGTTCTGCTCACCGACGTGCTCGCCCATCTCGAGGGAGCCCACCGCGTCGAACGGGTAGCCCGCTGCCACCTCGGGGATCTCCCGGTAGTCCTGCAGCCGGATGGCGACTCGGTCCCCGAGTCCCCGTTCACGGATGCGGGCGTCGATGAAATTCTTCTGCTCGGCGGCGATGGTCACACCGGTCACCTGGGCGCCGAAGTGCTCGGCCGCGTGCAGCGAGAGGGAACCCCAGCCGCAACCGATGTCCAGGAAGCGCATGTTTTCGCGCAGGCCGAGCTTCTGGCAGACCAGGTCGAGCTTGTCGCGCTGCGCGTCCTCGAGGGTGTACGACGGGTCCTCGGAACGCCAGTAGCCCGAGGAATAGGCCATCTGGGGATCCAGGAGCAACGAGTAGAACTCGTTGGAGAGGTCGTAGTGGTGGCTGATCGCGCTGCGGTCGCGCAGCTTGCTGTGCAGCCGGCCGCGAACCCTGGCCTGGGTGACGGGCAGCTCCGGCGCTCGGCCGATCGCTCGAACTCCCAGCGCCGCCCGAAGGGCGCGGGCGAAGGCGCCCGGGCTCGGACGGATGCCTTTGAGCCCACGCTGCGCCGCGACGGCCCAGATGTGGCTCAGGGTCTCGTCGAGGTCGTGGTGGACCTCGATCTCGCCAGTGACGTAGGCCTGTGCGGCCCCGAGCTCGCCCGGGCGCCACAGCAGACGACGTACGGCGTCACGCGATCGCAGCTCGACGAGCGGAGCCTCGATCGGGCCGGCTTCCGAACCATCCCAGGCACGCAGCCGGACGGGGAGGTCACCGCCGACGAAGGGGCGCAGGGCGTCCTCGAGCTGGTTGGCAACGCCGCCGGTGGTGCGAGGACCGGCGTGGCGCTGCTGCGTGGTCGTCATCGTCATCCCTCGCGGGTCAGGGTCAGCTGTTGGACGTCGATGTAGCCGGAGGCGAAGCCTGCCCGGGAGTACTCCAGGTAGAAGTGCCACATCCGCTCGAAGATCTCGTCGAAGCCGAGGTCGCGGACCTCCTGGCTGTTGGCCAGGAAGGCGTGGTCCCAGCGCGCGAGCGTCTCGGCGTAGTGCTGGCCGAACGAGAGTCGGCCGCTGAGCCGCAGTGAGGTGTCGGCGCGGGTGATCTCGTCCACGGCGGTGACCGAGGGCAGCAGGCCGCCGGGGAAGATGTACTTGTTGATCCAGGTCCAGGTACGGCGGGTGGCCAGCATCCGCTCGTGCTGCATCGTGATCGCCTGGATCCCGACGCGGCCGCCGGGTGCGAGCACTCGGTCGATGGTCCGGAAGTACGTCGACCAGAACTCGTAGCCGACGGCCTCGATCATCTCGACCGAGACCACGGCGTCATAGGTGCCCTGAACGGCGCGGTAGTCACTGAGCTCGACGCGGACCTGGTCGGAGTAGCCGGCCTCGGCGATGCGCTGCTCCGCGAGCTCGAGCTGCTCGGTGGAGAGCGTCACCGAGTGCACGGTGGCTCCGCGACGGGCGGCGCAGATGGCGAGCTCGCCCCAGCCGGTCCCGATCTCGAGCACCCGGGTGCCTTGGCCCACGTGAGCCTCGTCGAGGAGCCGCTCGATCTTGCGGATCTGGGCATCGGCCAGCGGTTCTGCATCCTGGCTC
>JBKJON010000231.1:0-6423 GCA_046595715.1 Marmoricola sp. | reverse complement strand
GCCGCGCCCACCCCAGACTGGTCGAGGTGGCCGACCTGGTCACCGAGATGACCAAGGTCAAGCACCAGATGGACCGTGGCCAGAAGGGCCAGAAGGGCATCGAGTGGTGACCCCCCGGCGTCTTCCCCGCGTCGTCGTGGCGGCCCCAGCCACCGGCCAGGGCAAGACCACGGTCTCGATCGGCCTGATGGCGGCGCTGTCCCGCGCCGGTCACGTCGTCAGTGGTCACAAGGTCGGCCCGGACTACATCGACCCCGGCTACCACGCCCTCGCCTGCGGCCGTCCAGGTCGCAACCTCGATCCCCATCTCGTCGGCGAGGAGCGCATCGTGCCGCTGCTGCTCAACGGCGCTCGTGGTGCGGATGTCGCAGTCGTGGAGGGCGTGATGGGCCTGTACGACGGGCGCGTCGGCTCGCAGGGATTCGCCTCCACCGCCCACGTCGCCACGCTCACGAAGAGCCCGGTCGTGCTCGTGGTGGACATCTCCCGGTCCACCCGGTCGATCGGCGCGGTCGTCCACGGCATGGCGACCTTCGCGCCCGACGTCGGGATCGCGGGCGTCATCTTGAACAAGGCCGGCTCGCCGCGGCACGCCGCCGAGGTCGCCTCCTCGATCACGCTTCCCGTCCTCGGCACGATCGGGCGCGACGAGTCGTTCGGCGTACCCTCGCGCCACCTCGGTCTGGTCCCCGCCGCCGAACGTGACGAGGCGGCCCGCCAGCTCGACCGGCTGGCCGAGCAGATCGCCGAGCTGGTCGACCTCGAACTCGTCATGCAGATCGCCTCGGCCGCTCCCGACCTGTGCGCCGACCCCTGGGACGCGACCCTCGAGGTGACGGCGGCCAGCGGTCGTCGTCCCGTCGTCGCGATGGCCGGTGGTCGTGCCTTCACCTTCCGCTACGCCGAGACCGAGGAGCTGCTCCGCGCGGCGGGGTGCGACGTGGTGACCTTCGACCCGCTGACCGACGACGCCCTGCCCGTGGGGACGTCCGGGATCTACCTCGGCGGCGGCTTCCCCGAGGTCCATGCGAAGGGGCTCGGCGAGAACACGTCTCTTCGCGCCGAGCTCAATACTGCCATCGCACAAGGGATTCCGACCGTCGCCGAGTGCGCCGGGCTGCTCTACCTGTGCGAGTCGGTCGATGACCAGGCGATGGTCGGGGCGATACCCGCCACGGCCCGGATGACACCGAGGCTCACGCTGTCCTACCCCTCCGCCACCTCCCCCGGCGACTCGCTGCTGACCCGCGCCGGCGAGGTCGTCACCGGGCACGAGTTCCACCGCACGCACGTCTCCCCGCCCGCGGGGGCCAACCCCGCGTGGACCGTCGACGGCGAAGGAATCGGGTTCTCCTCACCCACCCTGCACGCGTCGTACTTCCACCTCCACTGGGCCGGACACCCCCGGCTGGCCCAGCGGTTCGCGGACGCGGTGCACGCGGCTCGGCCGCCCGACCCCAGCGAGCTGGATGATGCCGAGACGCTGGAGGATCCCCTCAGCCACCACGGCGACGCCGAGACCGAGGCAGGACTCCTCGACTTCGCGGTCAACGTGTACGCCGGACCACGGCCCGCCTGGCTCGTCGAGGCCCTGCACGCGAGCCTCGAGGACGTCGGCGACTACCCCTCACCGACCCGCGCGGAAGAGTCTCTGGCGGAGCGGCACGACCGACCGCCCACCGAGGTGCTGGCCACTTCTGGTGCCGCCGAGGCCTTCGCCCTGGTCGCTCGCGCCCGGTCCTGGCGACGAGCGGTCGTCGTACACCCCCAGTTCACCGAGCCTCACGCAGCGCTGGAGCAGGCCGGCCACTCCGTGACGGTCGTGGCGTGTCGCGAGGACGACGACTTCGCCCTCGAGGTCGAAGCCGTGCCCGAGGACGCCGACCTCGTCATGGTCGGCAACCCCACCAACCCGACCGGCGTGCTGCACCCGGCCGCAGAGCTGCGCAGGCTGCTCAGACCCGGACGGCTCGTCGTCGTCGACGAGGCGTTCATGGACACCGTGCCGGGTGAGACCGAGTGCCTCTCCGGTGAGAGGGACCCCGGGCTCCTCGTGATCCGCAGCCTGACCAAGCACTGGTCGATCCCAGGGGTGCGTGCCGGTTACGTCCTCGGCGACGCCACAGTGATCGCCGGCCTTCGACGCGGCCAGACCCCGTGGTCGGTCTCCACCACCGCCGTCGCCGCGATCCGCGCCTGCTCGACCGAGGCCGCCCTGGCCGAGGCCCGCGACCGGGCTAGGACCATCCAGGGATGGCGAGCCGTCCTCCTCGAGGGCCTCGCTGCCCTACGGGTCAGCTACGTCCCGTCGACCTCCTCGTTCGTCCTGGCCAAGGTCGGTCCGGGTGCTCACAAAGCACTACGGGACAGGGGATTCGCCGTACGACGGGCCGACACCTTTCCCGGGCTCGACGACGCCTGGGTGCGGATCGCCGTACGTCCGGAGGCGCAGACCGCGCTCCTGCTGGCCGAGATGAAGCTGGTGCTGGATGCCCTGTCCCCCACCCCCTCCCATGCTCTAGGCTGACGCCGCGGGCACGAGGAAGTCGGTGGGATTCCGACACAGTCGCGCTACTGTGACATCGCTTCAGAGCTGGAACTCCAGAGCTGGATGAGCGGTGAAGTCAGACCCGAGGGTCCGCACTCAACCCCATCGAACAGGGACGCACGAATCCCTGAGGAGGACACATGTCGCAGTCGACGACCGCACCCATCTCCACCATCGAGATTCCCTCGATCCCCCTCGCCGAGCTCGCCCCCTGGGCGCTGTTCTTCGGCCTTCTCGGGGTGCTGGTGATCTTCTTCGTCAGCGCTGACCAGGGCGCGATCTCGCTCCCGGCCGGCGCGGCCGTCCACGAGTGGGTCCACGACGGACGTCACCTGCTCGGCTACCCCTGCCACTGAGCAGCCGGCTCCCTCTCTCCTCTCTTCCCGGTCCACGTGGGGACCGCTGACCGCGTCAGCGCTGCCGTGACACCGGGCCGTCGAACGGACCCCTCATGACCGCACGCGCCTTTCTGATCAGGGGGTTGCTCGCCGGCCTCGTCGCCGGTCTCGCCGCCTTCACCGTTGCCTACTTCGTGGGGGAGCCCCAGGTGCAGACCGCCATCGACATCGAGGTGGCCGCAGTGCCTGCCGAGGAGCCGGTGGCCGAGGACGGACACGTCCACACCGACTCCCACGGGGAAGGGGGCCCTGTCGTCTCCCGACACAACCAGCGAACCGGTGGACTGTTGACCGGCAGCCTGTCCGTGGGCGTCGCGCTCGGCGGCCTCGTCGCGCTGGTCGCAGCCGGTGTCCTGGGACGGCTCGGGCGGCTCACCCCGGGCCAGTCGACCGCCGTGGTCACACTCATCGGCTTCGTCGCCTTCGCCCTGGTGCCCTTCCTGAAGTACCCCGCCAACCCACCCGCCGTCGGCAGTGGTGCCACCATCGGCGACCGCACCAGCTACTACTTCCTGTTCGTGTTGCTCTCCCTGGTGATGGCAGTGGCGGCGACCGCGCTCGCCACGAGGGTCTGGGAGCGTGCGGGGACCTACGCCGCCGTGGTTTCGGGCGTCGGGTGCTACCTCGCCGCGATGATCGTCGCCGGCCAGCTGATGCCGACCGTCAACGAGGTCGGGGACTTCCCGGCTGACACGTTGTGGTTCTTCCGTCGTGCCTCCGCGCTGACCCTGACCGCCACATGGGCCGTCATCGGCGTCGCCCTGAGCGGCCTGGTCGGCCGACTCCATCAGCAGACCGCCGCCGTCACGGCACGCCGGGAACTGGCGGCGAGCCTGTGAGCCCGGCCCGTCACCTGGCCGGCACCCCCACCGAGGGGGCGGTCCGGCCGCCCAGCAGTGAGGCTGCAGCGCTGGCCAGGGAGCGTCTGGCCGGGCTGGCCGTGCCGACCGGCGCCCTGGGACGTCTGGGCGACCTCGGCGTCTGGCTGGCTGCCGCGCAGGGCGAGATTCCCCCACGTGCGTTGACGAACGTGCGTCTGGTGATCTTCGCCGGCGACCATGGAGTCGCCCGGCACGGCGTCTCGGCGTACCCGCCCGAGATCACGGGAGCCATGGTGCGAGCCTTCGTCGCCGGGCGGGCGGGGGTGTCGGCCCTGGCCGCCGCCCACGACGTACACGTGCGGGTGCTCGACCTCGCCGTGGACGCCGACCTCGACGACCTGCCGGCCGAGGTCACGGCCCACAAGGTCAGGCGTGGCAGCGGCGCCCTCCACCTCGAGGACGCCCTCACCGCGGAGGAGACGGCCATGGCCCTGGAGGTCGGCCGCCTCGTCGCTCTCGAGGAGATCGACGCCGGCGCCCAGCTGTTGCTCGGTGGCGACATGGGCATCGGCAACACCACGCCCGCCGCCGCGCTCGTGGCCTCGGCGTTGGGCCTCCCCGCCTCCGAGGTCACCGGACGTGGCACCGGCGTCGACGGGCCCACCCTGGCCCACAAGCAGGACGTCATCGACCGGGCTCTCGCACGGGCTGGGCTCCGCACGGAAGACCCCTTCGAGACCCTGGCGGCGCTGGGCAGCGCCGACCTGGCCGCTGCGACGGGCTACCTGGTGACGGCCGCCGCTGCCGGTGTCCCGGTGCTCCTGGACGGGCTGATGTCGGTCGCCTGTGCGCTGACGGCCGACCGCATCGCTCCCGGCTCCGCGGCCTGGTTCGCCGCCGGCCACCGCTCCACCGAGCCCGCCCAGTCGCTGGCCCTGCTCAAGATGGGTCTCGAACCGGTGCTCGACCTGGGGCTGCGCCTCGGCGAGGGGAGCGGCGCAGTGGCCGCCGTACCCGTCCTGCGCAGCGCGGTCGCTCTCCTCCGCGACGTCGCGCTGCTCTCCGAGCTCCGCTGAGGATGCGCGACGCCTGGCGGCTCTCGGTCGGCACGCTCACCGCCGTGCGCGTGTCCCCTCCGGCCCACGTCGACGGACGTACGGCGGGACGCACGATTCTCCTTGCACCGTTGGCGGTCGTGCCCCTGGGGTTGATGGTCGGGCTGATCGGCTGGACCGGCGTACGCGTCGGGTTGCCGGCGCACGTCGTCGCCCTCCTCGCGATCGGAGCGCTGGCGGCCGGCAGCCGGGCGCTGCACTGGGACGGGCTCTCCGACGTCGTCGACGGCCTCACAGCGTCCTACGACGCCTCGCGGTCGCTGGCGGTGATGAAGTCCGGCACCTCCGGTCCGGCGGGTGTCGTGGCCGTGGTGGTCGTGCTGGGACTCCAGGTCGCGGCCCTCGCGCCGCTGCTCCTCACCACTCGCGGCGCCGTGCTCGCCGGCTTCCTCGTCTGCGCGTCGCGGGGGGCCTTGACGATCACCTGCCTGTCCGGCGTGCCGGCCGCCCGCACCGACGGGCTCGGGTTGCCGCACGCGGAGACGGTCTCGCTTCGCTCTGCCCTTGCCATGTGGGGGATTCTGCTCGGCCTGGCCGTCGTGCTGGGGGTGTGGGCGAACCTCGCGTGGTGGCGCGGGCCGGTCGCCGTGCTCCTCGCCGGAGTGGTGGTGGCGCTGCTGGTCCGTCGTACGGTCCGACGCTTCGGGGGTGTCACCGGAGACGTCTTCGGCGCCGCGATCGAGCTCAGCCTGGCCACGCTGCTCGTGGTCCTCGCGTGAGCCGCACCCTCGGACTGCTCGCGGGCGTCGTGGCCGACCGCGTCCTCGGTGACCCCGCACGCTTCCATCCGGTGGCCGGGTTCGGACAGCTCGCGGGCGCCGTCGAGTCGCGGACGTACGCCGCCTCCCGGTGGCGTGGCATCACGCACGTCACCGCTCTGGTCGGAGCCACGGTCGTGACCGGGACACTCATCGACCGCGCGACCCGAGGACGTCCGTTCCTGCACACCGTGGTGACCGCCGCGGCGACCTGGGCCGTGATCGGCGGGACGTCCCTGGAGCGGGAGGCGCTCACCGTGTGGCGGTTCCTCGAGGACGGCCGCCTGCTCGAGGCCCGGCAACGCCTCACCCACCTGGTCGGACGCGACACCACCTCGCTCGACGAGACCGAGGTGGTGCGAGCCGTCGTCGAGTCGGTGGCCGAGAACACCTCCGATGCCGTCGTCGCGCCGTTGCTCCTGGGTGCGCTGGCTGGAGTCCCGGGCCTGCTGGGCTACCGCGCGGCGAACACCCTGGACGCGATGATCGGCCACCACAACGAGCGCTACGAACAGTTCGGCTGGGCCGCCGCGCGGCTCGACGACCACCTCAACCTCCCCGGCGCCCGCCTCACGGCCCTGCTCGCCGCCGTCCTCGGGCCGGACCCCGGCGCAGCGGTGCGCGCGTGGCGCCGCGACGCGTCCGGCCACCCCAGCCCCAACGCCGGCCCGGTCGAGGCCGCGTTCGCCGGCGCCCTCGGTGTGCGCCTCGGCGGCACCAACCACTACGCCACCCGTACCGAGCACCGCCCCGTCCTGGGCACCGGGCGCCCCTGCGGGCGAG
>JBKJON010000162.1:0-3409 GCA_046595715.1 Marmoricola sp. | reverse complement strand
TCGTTGGGTCCCAGCAGCGTCACCATGTTGATGCTCGAGGGCACGTCGATGGTGTGCACCGGCTGGTCGCGGCGGGCGGTGGGACTGGTCGGGTTCTCTGCTGACGGGGTCATCGACGGCAATTCTACGGGGATCGGGCGGCGGGGTCGCCTCAGCCGGGCGGCCAGGTCATCGCGCGACCGCCGATGACGTGCCCGTGGACGTGGTGAACGCTCTGCAGTGCGTCCTCGCCGGTGTTGAAGACGGTGCGGTAGCCGGTGCCCAGCCCCTCCTGCTCGGCGACGGCCCGGATCGTGCGGCCGAGGTCGACCAGGGAGTCCGGCGCGTGCGTCGCCAGGTCTCCCAGCGTCGCGTGGTGGGCCCGCGGGATCACCAGCACGTGGGTGGGTGCCTGCGGGGAGATGTCGCGGAAGGCGAGGCTGAGCTCGGTCTCGAGCACCACCTCAGGGGTCATCGCCCCGGACACGAAGGAGCAGAACAAGCAGTCCTCGGCGGGGGCCGTCTCGTCGGTCACGTGACCACCCTAGGCCGTCCTCGGCGTGTGCCATCCTCGAAGGCATGAGCGACGCGAGCGGTCCCGGCGACATCTGGCGCCCGCAGACGCGGGCCGTGCGCTCCGGCATCTCGCGCAGCGCGTTCGACGAGACGTCGGAGGCGATCTACCTCACCAGCGGCTACGTCTTCTCCACCGCGAGGGAGGCCGAGCAGGCGTTCCTCGGCGAGAACGACCACTACATCTACAGCCGCTACACCAACCCCACGGTCACGATGTTCGAGGAACGCCTGCGCGCGCTCGAGGGCGCCGAGGCCTGCTACGCCACGGGGTCCGGCATGGCCGCGGTGTTCACCACGCTCGCGTCCCTGCTGGGCGCGGGCGACCGCAACGTCGCCTCCCGCCAGCTGTTCGGCGCGTGCTACGTGGTCATCGACGAGATCCTTCCGCGCTGGGGCGTGGAGTCGGTTTTCGTCGACGGCACCGGCCTCGATGCCTGGCGCGAGGCCCTGGCCACACCTGCCTCGGCGGTGTTCTTCGAGACCCCGAGCAACCCGATGCTCGAGCTGGTCGACGTCGCCGCGGTGTGCGAGCTGGCCAAGGCGGCCGGCGCCTACGTCGTCGTCGACAACGTCTTCGGCACCCCGGTGTTCTCCAGGCCGCTCGTGCTCGGGGCCGACGTGGTCGTCTACTCCGCCACCAAGCACATCGATGGCCAGGGGCGGGCCCTCGCGGGAGCGATCCTCGGCGAGCAGGACTTCGTCAACGGGCCCGTGCGCGACTTCATGCGCAACGTCGGGCCGTCGTTGTCGCCGTTCAACGCCTGGGTGATGCTCAAGGGCCTGGAGACGATGGACCTGCGCGTGCGTCGCATGGCCGACAACGCGCTGGCCGTCGCCCGGGCGGCCGAGGGCGCCCTCGGCGTACGCCGTGCGGTCTACCCGGGCCTCGACTCCCACCCCCAGCGCGAGCTCGTGCAGCGACAGATGAGCGGCGGCGGCACGCTGGTCACCCTCGACCTCGAGGGCGGGCGCGAGCACGCCTTCCGCGTGCTCGACGCCCTGCAGCTGTTCGACATCTCCAACAACCTCGGCGACGCCAAGTCGCTGTGCACCCACCCCGCCACCACGACCCACCGCCGGATGGGGCCCGAGGGCCGGGCCGCCGCCGGCATCACCGACGGTGTGGTGCGGCTCAGCGTGGGGCTCGAGGACGTCGAGGACCTCGTCGCCGACCTCCTCGCCGCGCTGCGCGCCTGAGCCTCATCCGCTCACGGACGGCCTGGGGCACGTCGGCGCCCGGGCGCCGCGCCGGTGTAAACCCCCGGGGGCACCTGCGCGTGCTACTAGCGTGATCGCAGTGAACGTCCCGCTTTCCCCATCGGACAGGGAGCCCGTCGGCTGGACGGCCGACGAGGCCGTCGAGCACCTGTACTCCGACCACTACCACTCCCTGGTCCGCCTCGCAGTCCTGCTCGTGCGGGACCCCGAGACAGCCGAGGAGATCGTGCAGGACGCGTTCATCGCCGTGCACGGGCGGTGGTCCCGCCTGCGCGACCGCGACGCCGCCCTGCCCTACCTCCGCAAGGTGGTCGTCAACGGGGCCCGGTCGGTGCTGCGGCGCCGCGGGGTCCGTGAGCGTCACCTGCGGGCGCTCCGGTCGTCGTACGCCGAGGCATCCGGCCCGGGGGCCGACGAGGCCGTGATGGTCGCCGAGAGGCGCCGTCAGGTGCTCACCGCCCTCCAGGCGCTGCCCGAGCGGCAGCGCGAGGTGGTGGTGCTGCGCTACTACGCCGACCTCGACGAGGCCGCGATCGCCACGGCGCTCGGCATCAGCCGGGGCGCGGTCAAGAGCCACGCCCACCGCGCCGTGCACCGGCTGCAGGACCTGCTGCCACCCGAGAGCCCTGACCCCGAGGAGTCCCGATGAACGGCCAGCCCGGCGACCGCCGGCACGACCCGCAGGAGCGTCGCGTCCGCGAGGCCCTGCACGACACCGTCGACGACCTCGAGCCCATGGCCGGGCTCGCCGCCATCCGAGCACGTCTCCAGGAGGACGTCATGTCCCAGAACAGCTCCCGCACCGCCTCCCGCACCGCCCTCCTCGCCCTCGGGGGCGCCGCGGCTGTCGCCGCCGTCGTCACCGGTGTTGTGCTCGTCACGCAGGACACCGGGCGTCCGAGCAGCGACGGCGGCCCCGTCGCCTCCTCCTCGTCGCCGACCGCCACGCCCAGCAGCTCGGCCAGCGGCTCGGCCAGCCCGTCCACGCCTCCGGCCGACCCGACGCCGGCTCCCAGCACGTCGTCCCGGTCGCTGGCGGTCTACTACGTCGGCACGACCCCCGTCGGGCCGCGTCTCTATCGCGAGTTCCACCGCGTCGAGGTGGTCGGTGGCGACGCGCTCGCCCGGGCGCTGCAGCAGGCCGTCGAGACAGCACCGCTCGACCCTGACTACCGCACGCCCTGGCCGTCCGGCACCCGCGTGGCCGCCGCGACCTCGTCGGCCGACGGCATCGTCATCGACCTCACCGGTGGGGCGCAGGGCAGCCTGCACGACCGTCCCGCGGGCATGAGCAGGGCCGAGGCCCGCATGGCCGTGGAGCAGCTGATCTACACCGCCCAGGCCGTCGTGCAGGACCGTGTCCCGGTGCAGCTCACCCTCGACGGGTCCCGCACGGACCAGGTGCTCGGGGTCCCCGCCTCCGAGCCGCTTGCCAACGGCGACGAGATGAGCGTGACCGCGTCGGTGTGGATCACCTCTCCCCAGGACGGCGACACCGTCGGTGCCGACGGGCTGCGGGTGACCGGCCGAGGCGCGTTCTTCGAGGCGACCGTCGCGTGGCAGCTGCTCCAGAGCGAGACCGTCGTCGCCGACGGCTCCGGCATGGCGCGCGAGTGCTGCACCCTCTCGCCGTACG
>JBKJON010000146.1:0-2736 GCA_046595715.1 Marmoricola sp. | reverse complement strand
GTCGCTTCATCGACCGTGCACTGGAACCGCGGCGCCGAAAGCAAGCGTTGGGCACCCACGTCAACGCGAGTGGATCTGACGTCCTCCTAGCTTGGCGTTCACGTCGCCCGAAGGGTTGCACGGGGGACTTCCCATCCGCGTCACTTCGTGGTTGTGTGACTTGGGCTAGCTCCGCCGGGGTTCAATCATCGCTCTATAAGGAGAAGTCACACATGAGTCCATCTCCCGCTGCGCGGCCGCTGCGCCGAGCCGCCCTCGGCCTAGCGACTGTGGGTGTGCTGCTTCTCGCGCCAGGACTGGCGAGCGCGGCCACCTCAACCGACGTCCAGGCGAACAACCCACAGGTCGCCGGGGCGCCCGCGTCGGACGCCGATGCCGTGTTCCCGACCAACAAGCAGAACGAGACCACTATCGCGGTCAACCCCGTGGACGGCCTTCACCTGATCGCCGGTTCCAACGACGAGCAGCGCCAGCCGCCCTGTGGCCCGGGTCCGGTGCGGGGGCCGGACGCCGCGCCCAGTGACTGCTCCTTCTTCCCCAACGTGGGGACCTCAGGCGTCTACACCTCCAGTGACGGCGGAAAGAAGTGGACCAACCGCGGACTGCTCGACGACCAGGCATCCTGGCGGAGCTCCCCCCTGGTGTCCGACGGCGACCCGGTCATCATGTACGGCCCGAAGCCCAACAGCTCAGGCACGTTCAGCTATGCCAACGGCACCCGCGCCTACTACGCGACGCTGGCCTCCTACAGGGACAACGTGGGACCGTATCCGGCGAACAAGGCACCGGAGCTCCTCGCCGTCTCCTTCTCCGACGACAACGGCTCCACCTGGAGCGCGCCGGTCATCGCCACGCCGAACCACCCGGTGAACTTCAACGACAAGGAGTGGATCGCGGTCGACGACAACCCGGACAGCAAGTTCTTCGGGCGGCTGCACATGTCGTGGACCCAGTTCCGGTCCAACACCGTCACCGGGAACGGCAACGAGCCGGTCAAGGCGGTCTACTCACCGGACGGCGGGAGGACCTTCAGCGCACCGCGTCAGCTCTCCCCTGCCGGCAACAACGGCACGGGCAATGGCCGTCAGGGCTCCTACGTCGTCACCGGTCCGGACGGCAGCGTGTACGTCGCGTTCGAGCAGGGCTCGAGCCAGGTCGTGGCGATCTCCCGGGACGGCGGCGTCAGCTACAGCCGACCCGCCACGATCGGCCCGGTGACCGACATCGCCGACCCGATCCCCGGAGCGAACTTCCGGACCAACTCGTTCCCGACGATCGCAGCAGACCCGATGCGAGGATCGAGCACGCTGTACGCCGCCTGGGCCACCAGGACGGCCTCCGGCGGGCGCATCGTCGTCAGCACCTCGAGCACCAAGGGGATCAGCTGGAGCCCTCCAGCCACGGTGAGCAAGGCAGCCGAGGGTTACGCGTTCTACCAGGGCATGGACGTCGCTCCGAACGGACGGGTCGACCTGGGCTACCAGGCGCTGAAAGCCGCCACGACTACCTACGGCACTGGCAACGCGGCGATCGACAGCTACTACGTCAGCCGATCCGGCACGACATGGAGCGCACCGGCCAAGGTGTCGTCAGCGTCGTCGGACCCGGCAGTCAGTGCGCAGAACAACCTCGCGCGACAGTTCATGGGCGACTACAACCAGATCGTGTCCCGGGACAACCGAGCCTGGTTCATCTACACCGACACCCGCAACGGGGCCGGCTGCCTTGCGGTCGACCAGTACCAGCGGATCATCGACGGCACCGCGACGGTCCGTGGTGACTTCGGCGACCGGCTCCAAACCCGGCTGGGCCAGAACCCGTACTCCCACGAGCCGGGTTCGAAGCCTGCACCCCCGGAACACTGCGCGGGCAGCTTTGGTAACAGCGACGCCTACGTGAGTGTCATCACGCCGTAGCTGCACGGCGTACGTCCAGGTTGCTGACGTGAGCCCGCCCGGTCACTCGATACACGCTGGGCACCTTCACCGTCATGAACCTGCATTCCGCCGGTCATCCTTGGAGGGGCGGGGCGGGTCAAGAGCTAGGCCGGCCCGCTTCTGTCCTCGACCCACCACCAACGTCTACCTGCACCACCTCGGCTCGTCTGCGGACCGGGCGGGACCGCCCTCTCAACTCCCCGGCGGCGCGGGGGGTTGCGCGTGAGACGGAGAGCGGGGAATGACAACAAGAGAACCCCGCACCCACTGCGACGTTCTTGCAGATGAGGCGGGGTCCTCGAGTGGTGGAGCTGAGGGGATTCGAACCCCTGACCTTCTCATTGCGAACGAGACGCGCTACCAACTGCGCCACAGCCCCATGCGCCCGTGAGCGCGAGGAAAAGTTACCACCGCAGGTGCGCTGGTCCGAATCGGCTCAGGCTCCGGCGACTCTGTGCTGCCCCGTCTCGGACTCCTCGGCCGCCTCGTTCGACTGCGCGGCCTCCTGCGCGAGAGCAGAATCGGCCTGGTCGTGGCCCGAGCTGTTGATGCCGGTGAGCTCGATCGTGCGGACCGTACGCCGGGCACGCGCCTTGTTGACGTAGGTGGGCAAGGTCATCGGAAGCGGATCCCACAGGGACCCGTCCTGGGCCAGAGCCGCCTCGATCTCCTGCCGAGGCACACCGATCGTGTCCTCAGCGAGCAGGTCGACCAGGTCCTGCGAGGCCCGAGGCGGCTCGACTGCGGGGATCGCCCCCCTCGTAGGAGCGGAATCGAGATCGGCGGGCTCGACCTCGGC
>JBKJON010000133.1:0-9127 GCA_046595715.1 Marmoricola sp. | reverse complement strand
CGGCGAGCGCTTCGCAGAACTCGTCGGGCCAGCCGAGCATCTGGGTGGCCAGCCCCATCACCAGCACCAGCGGCGGGTTGCCGTCGGCACCGAAGGTCTCGTAGGCGAGTTCCACGTCGCCGCAGGAGGCGTGCTTGACGCTCATGCGGCCACTCTCGTGCCATACCGCTGCCAGGTTCTGGTCAGTGCGGAGTGACGATGAAGCGGGCCGATCTCGGTCATGGGCTTGCCTCATCTCTACCGGCGGATGTTGCGTGAACTGCGTCACCGTAACAAACGGTCCGGGTGGGGATTGAGGTGGTGAGGCGAGGTTGGTGCTGCCGCCTGACGACGCACGACATCAGGTTGACCCCGCCTTCTTCGCGGTGCTCTTCTTTGCGGTGCTCTTCTTCGCGGTGCTCTTCACGGGCTTGGCCGTCGCCGCGCGGGTCGCGGACGACGGGCCTGCTCCGGGCTTCTCCTTGGGCTGGTTCGCCCTGTCGGGGCGCACGGTGACCCCGCCCTCGACGGCGCCGGAGGGGAGGCGGAGGCCACGCTCGAGCGCGGTCAGCGCCTCACCGGTGTAGACGGCGAGACGTTGAAGGTGCGGGACAGCTTCCCGGTCACCTATGAAGCCGAAGTTCATCGTCTCGGCGTAGGTCTCCAGGGTGATGTTCAGCGCCATCCCGTGCGCCGGGATCGACACCGGGTAGACCGCCTCCAGCCGCGAGCCGTGTAGGTACAGTGTCTTCCTCGGCCCGGGAACGTTGGAGAGCACCAGGTTGAAGGTGGTGGGTAGCGGGTTCTTGACCCCGGCGATCGCGGCCAACGTCTGCGCGACGCTGGGCGCGAGCAGGTAACCGGAGTAGGCCAGTGCGGGCAGTTGCCGCAGCCCGGCCATCTGCTTCTTCGCCTGGCTGGTCGAGTCGATCACCACCTCCAGCCGGCGCACCGGGTCCTCCACGTGGGTGCCCATGGAGGCCATCAGGACAGCGACCTTGTTGCCGCCGCCCTCGTCTCCCCCCTCGCGGATGCTCACCGGCACGAACGCCACCAGCGGCTTCTCCGGCAGCTCGCCAAGCTCATCGAGGTAAGCGCGAAGCCCACCGCCGCATACCGCCATGACCACGTCGTTCAGGGTGCCGCCCGACGCCTTCGCGATTGTCGTGAACCGGGAGGTATCGAACTGCTGGGTGGCGAACCGGCGGGTGCGGCTGACGCGCTGGTTGAGGATCGAGTCGGGCGCGCTCCACCCGCCCTTGAGGTTCTTGTGCTCCTCGCCGCGGCTGAGCTCGAGCTTCGCGACCGCCTTGGCCACGCCGGCCGCGGACCCGACCGCGCCGAGCGCACCCTTGGCCACCCCGGTGGCGGTGCCACTCAATGCGCGGACCAGCGACGTGGACTGCTTCGGCGGCTTCGACCGCTTCGGCGGGTCGAGGCTGAAGAAGAACTTCCCCGCCTGGCTCTCCGGGTCCTCCGAGAGCGAGCGACCAAGCATCTTCACCGCGCTGAAGCCGTCCACCAGGGCGTGGTGGACCTTGGTGTAGAGCGCGAAGCGACCACCCTCGAGCCCCTCGATGACATGCATCTCCCACGGCGGGCGAGTGAAGTCGAGCTGATGGCTGTGGAGCCGCGAGACCAGGATGCCGAGCTCGCGCTCGTCGCCCGGGCTGGCCAGCGCCGATCGGCGTACGTGGTAGTCGAAGTCGAAGTTCTCGTCCTCGACCCACGCCTGTCGCGGGTGACGCAATATGAAGGGGTGAGTCAGCTTCATGTTCCACGGCGACATCACCGGGTCTTCGCGCGCCTCGTCGAGGATGTCCCGCAGATACGTCGGTCCCGCATCCGCCGGTGGCGTGAACGGCATCAACGAGGCAACGTGCATCATCGTCTCGGGCGTCTCGGTCCACAGGAACATCGCGTCCTGCGGCGGGACCCTTCTCTTGGTGCTCATAGCCTGATCTTGTCGCACGCGGGCTCATCCTTCGGAATCGGCACGGCCATGAGCCGGTGACGTGCTCGAAGGATCCGAGCGCGAGTCTGGCCAGATCCCACTCAACCGGCCGGTGGAGCGAAGAAACTCCAGCGCAATCCCGTCCGGGTCGCGAAAGCTGACCCCAGAGCCGTAGTGCGCGTCCACGATGTCGCCGTGGGCGATGCCGAGCTCGTCCCACCGGGCACACCAAGCGACATGCTCCGTACGGTTCGCGCAGGCAGAGGGATGGTGGTCGAGACCAATCCAGTGCTCGTCGAAACTCTTGCCTGGGACGTCGGCGGGGTGGGTGCGCAGGCCGAACAGCTGTCACGATGGCCCAGGACCAGGTCCGCAGAGATCTGTGATGGGGCCACCTCACGCTGGGTCCGAGTCCGGACTGGCGGCGCGTCAATCTGCAGGGACCGCCCAGCAGATGTCGTTGCGCCGGGCTTGGTCTCCGAGCACGACGTCTCGAACCTCGCCCGGCAGCTGTTGACGATGCCACTCGCGCTCGATCCGGCCGGCTTCAGCGGTACCCGGATCGGGCCGAACTCACCCGCTGAGCCACGGCGCCACCTCAACTTCTGTGCCGGCTGATCGCCTCGCCGTGCGCGACCATCCACTACTGCAGGCTCCCCGTGGCGCGGACGCGATTGTTGCGGGGGTGATGCTCCAGCTCGGCCCACCCGAGCAGTTCGAGCACGGGGGTGACGTAGTTGGCGAGGCGGCCGCGATAGCCCTTGCGCAGCCCGTAGTAGCCACCGACCGGGTTGCCCGGGTCGCGGGCCCACGCTTCTACCGTTCCGTTCTTGACGGGCTTGCCCTCGTCGGCGTTGCCCAGCGGCATCCAGTCGCCGTGCTGGCCAAGCATTGTGCGTAGGTCCTCGAGCGCGCGGAGGTGGTAGGAGAGCCGGGTGGTGCCGACCTGGACCACGAGCGCTGGTGGGTCGGCGGTCTCGTCACGCCACGCCGAGTACGTCGAGGTGAGCGGCGGGGTCCTCAGCAGCCACGGGTCGTCCGGGGTGCCGTCGCCGTAGGTCACCTGGCTCATCGAGTCCCCTCGGTCGTACGAGCGAGCCCCTCGGCGAAGGTGTCGAAGGAGGACTGGAGGTCGGGCATGCTGCGCCAGATCAGCGGCAGCATCGGCCCGGTGAACTCTTCGCGCATCGCGAAGTCGGTGCCGCCGGCCGCCGGAGTCAGCGTGAAGCTCCGGACACCGCGGAAGAGACCCGCGGGGAGGCCGCCTTCCCACACCATCCGGAACGGGGCTTCCATCGTGGTGACCCGCGTCTTGAAGCCGCGGTCGGGCACGGCCTCTGACCAGAGGGTGAACCTACCGCCCGGCTCGATCCGGCCGTCGATGCGCTGGATGCCCGTGTCTGCGTCGATCAGCCGATCACCGTCCGCCAGGGCTGCCCAGACCACCGCAGGCTCCGCGGCGATGTGGCGCCGTACCTCGTAGGACCTCACTCGATCACCTCTTTCGGAGCGGAACCTAGCAGCCATAAGGTGACATCTACTGTCACCGTTCGTCCCTCCTGGAGGTTGGCGATGCGCGCCTCGCGGCTTCTGCTGATGTTGCTGCTGGTGCAGAACCGCGGGCGCATGACCAGTCAGGACCTTGCCGCCGAGCTTGAGGTGAGCAAGCGGACGATCCTGCGCGACGTCGAGGCGCTCTCGGAAGCGGGGCTGCCCATGATCGTGCGACCGGGCCGCGGAGGTGGGATAGAGCTCGGCTTCAACTACCGGACCAGACTCACCGGACTGGCCGCCGACGAGGCCGAGGCACTTGGCGTTCTGCTGGGACGGAGGGCTCCCGAGCTCGCCGCGCTGGGGCTTACGGACTCAGCGGCCCGGGCAACCACCAAGCTGATCGAGTCGCTGCCCGACACGAGCCGCGGCATCGCGCAGCGCGCTGCGTCCCAGTTCCGCCTGCGACCAACCGAACTACCCGTAGACGAGCGTGTGTCAGCGCTGGCCGACGCCGTACGCCGCAGTCGCGTCGTACGCATCCGTGCGCGGGGGCCGGGCGAGCGCACAGTGCATCCGCTCGGGCTCACGTTCGGGGCGAGCGGGTGGGAGGTCCTGGACGCCCTCGATCCCGGCACGTCGATCCCAGTCGCCGAGTGCGGGACCATCAACATCTCGAGTCAGCTCTTCACCGGACCGACGTCCTGACACGCAACGACCGTCGGGGCCTCGAGGAACCAGCACTCACCTTCGGAAACGCCACGCTCGGCATCCCGCAAGCCGATCGGCTTATGGCGATGGGGCGTCGTCGACTTGAGCATGCTCGTCGAGCATGGCTCGCGTCGTAAGCCGTTCGGTTCGTGGGACGGGTCGCGCCTTCCGGCGTCGACTGAGCCAGTGGCAATCGGGTCGCATGCGGAGCCGCGTCAAGCCCACAGGGACGCGGCGACCACTCCTGACTTCAAGGTTGAGCGGCTGGTCTCGGCTGTCGCCTGAGTGGGTCAGTCCAGCGAGGTGAACCTCGAGAGAGACATCGGGCGTGCTGATGGTCAATGACGCTAGGTCTTCTTGCGGGACAAGTGGTGACGTGGCTCCCATGACCCCGGGACACCGCGCGGGCGATGGTGATGTTCATCGGTGACGTACGCCGTGCTAGCCAAGGGAGTGGACGATGAAGATCTTGGATCGCTGCGGGGCGCTGGCCGGAGCAGCCAGCTTCCTACTGACGATGATTGGGGGCGACGTACTGGGGATCCCACCAGGCCCGCAGGTGGCACACCCGAGCGGCCAGCAGGATCTAGACAACCTGCACTGGATGGCGGACAGCACGTCAGCCCAGGTGGGCATGAGCCTGGAACTGCTCGGCTTCGCGTTCTCGATCGTGTTCATCGCCTACCTGTGCCACCGGGTACGCAGCGCCGGGTGGCTGGCCATGGCTGCGCTGGTAGGCGGCATCGTCTGGATCTCGGTCAAACTTGCTTCGGGCGCACCGTTGTTTGCCGCCTACGGCCTTCGTGAAGAGATCACCGCCCAAACCGCACGGATACTCATTGACATGAACGGGGCTTCGTTCGTGATCTCGTGGATTCCCAAGGGGATCTTCGTGGCCTTTGCCGCGGCCGCCGGCATGGCCACGGGGACCATCGGCCGCGTTCTGGGCTGGGGCGGCGTGATTGCCGGAGCGACCACCGTCCTGGTGACCGCCGCGACTGGGGCAGACATCCTGTCTGCCAACTTCCTGCCCTTCCTGTTGTGCGTCTTGTGGGGTCTGCTGGTGAGCCTCCGTCTCGGGCTGGCTCGCACAGCCCACGACCTGGCCGACGAGACACCCGACAGGGTGCGGACAGGAATGTGACCTGCCGCCGCCTTCCCAGCCGGTCCGGGGAGGGTCACGATGGCAGCATGAGGATGGCGTCGAACCCTCGGGTCGGCTGGGCAGTGTCGTGGCTCTCTGCGGGGCTCGTTGGCTTCTGGCTGGTCCTGGGTGGCGCCGGCGACGTAGGTCACCAAGGGTTGCGGCACTTCATCGAGACTGCCTACGCCAGCATCGTCTTCGCGCTGGCATTTCCCGTGGTGGGTGCCCTGATCATGAGCCGGATGCCCGGCGGCCACCGCCTGGGCTGGCTCTACTGCCTCGCGGGACTGGCGTCCTCGCTCACGCTCGTGGCGTACTCGTACGCTGAGCGTGGGCTGGTCGACCATTCCCCAGCGCTGCCCGGGGCGCTCGCTGCCGGATGGCTGTCGTCATGGATCTGGATGTGCGGTTTCGGGCCGCTGCTGACGTTCGGCGTGATGGGTTTCCCCGATGGCCGGCTGCCCTCATCACGTTGGCGGCCACTTGCCGTGTTGGCGGGCATGACCCTGGGTGTGGGCATCGTGTCCATTGCATTACGGCCAGGGCCCCTGGAGAACCACCCGAGCCGCGACAACCCCGTCGGTCTGCCGCTGCCTCGGTCGTGGTTCGACAGTGCTGTCGGGGCGGGGTGGCTCGTCGCCCTCCTGCTTGCCGTCCTGGGCAGCTTCGCGGCGCTGGCCTTTCGATACCGGCACGGGTCGGCCGAGGACCGCGGCCGCATGAGGTGGTTCCTGGTCGCCGTTGGCCTCATCATTGTCGCCATCGCGATCCCGGCGAATTCGCCTGTGGGTTTCGTGGGCAGTCTCCTTTCCCTCCTGGCGTTGCCGCTGCTCCCGCTGTCGGTGGCGCTCGCGGTGCTTCGTCACCGGCTCGGCGACATTGGAATGGCGGTCCGTCGCTCGCTTGTCTACGGCTGGCTGCTGGCCGGGGGTCTCGCCCTGTACGCGGGTGTTGTCCTGTCCCTCGACACCCTGTTGCGGGGACACGCGCAACCAGGGGTCGCACTGGTCGGCGCAGGTGCCGTCGCCGTGCTCTACCAACCGCTACGACAGCGGCTGATCCGCGCCACCGACCGCATGCTGTACGGCGAACGGGGTGACCCGTATGCCGCTCTGCGGAGCCTCGGAGAACGCCTCGAGGCGGCCGGCACGGCGGAACAGTCCCTCCCTGCGGCCGTGACCGCCATCGCAGCATCTCTGAGACTGACGTACGTGGCCATAGAGCTGCCGGGTGACCAACGCGGTCTGCCGACGGCGCACCACGGATCGAAGCGCTCCGATGCGACCGTCTCGATCCCCCTCGTGCACGGCGGAATCCCCGTCGGTCAACTGGTGGTCGGTCGGCGTGACGAGCACGAGCCATTGACCACCGCCGAGCTGCACCTGCTTGACGACCTCGCCCGCCACGTGAGCATGGCCGCGCATACGGTGCTGCTGGATCGCGACCTAAGACGATCTCACGAACGACTGGTCGTCGCCCGCGAGGAGGAGCGCAAACGCCTTCGACGGGACCTCCACGACGGACTGGGCCCGGCCCTGGCCGGGATCGCGCTAGGCCTGGACGCTGCGCGCAACATCTCCGGCAGAGACGACCAGCCCACTGATGACCTTCTGCGCGACCTGAAGGACGAAACCCTCAACTGCGTCGGCGAGGTTCGCCGCATCGTGGATGATCTGCGCCCCCCGGTCCTCCACGAACTCGGCCTGCTGGCGGCCCTGACTGCCTTTGCCGACCGCCTCTCAAGCCGTGACGACAAGTTGGTGGTGGCCGTCCTGTCGCCGGACCCACTGCCCGAGCTCCCGGCCGCCGTCGAGGTCGCCGCCTACCGCATCGCGACCGAAGCGATGACGAACGTGGCTCGGCACGCGAGCGCGAAATCGTGCCTGATCCGTCTCGACGCCGCAGACTACCTGCGGCTCGAGGTGTGTGACGACGGGGTCGGAATGAACGGCACACCAGGGCACGGGGTCGGGCTCGCGTCGATGGCCGATCGAGCCATCGAACTCGGTGGCATGTGCACTGTCGACCAAGTCGACAGCGGTGGCACACGAGTCCTTGCGCGCCTCCCCCTGGCCGTCCCGTGACCTCGCCACTGCGCGTGCTCCTGGCAGATGACCATCCCGTCTTCCGCAAGGGCCTGCGCGCCCTGCTGACCTCCCTCGCCGATGCCGAGGTCGTGGCCGAGGCAGCAGACGGCAACCAGGCGATGGCACTGTGCGCAGAGCTGGCGCCGGATGTGGTCGTGATGGATCTGCAGATGCCGGGCAAGAACGGCGTCGAGGCCACGCGAGGCATTCTCGCCGCCAGCCCGGGCACCGGCGTGCTGGTGCTGACCATGTTCGAAGACGACGACTCAGTCTTCAACGCCATGCGTGCCGGCGCGCTCGGCTACCTGGTGAAGGGCTCGGACGGCGACGAGGTCGTCGCGGCTATCACCGCCGTCGGTAGAGGGGAGGCGATCTTCGGCCCCACGGTCGCGCGCCGGATCCTATCGTTCCTCACCAGGCCACTGTCTGCATTCGACCAACAACTCTTTCCCGAGCTCACCGACAGGGAACGAGAGGTGCTCGACCTCATCGCAGCGGGGATCAGCAACCCGGACATTGCGAGACGACTCCAACTCAGCCCGAAGACAATCCGCAACCACGTCTCGAGCATCTTCAGCAAGCTGCAGGTCGCCGACCGTGCTCAGGCGATCGTTCGGGCTCGCGCCGCGGGACTCGGCCGACAACCCGACGACACCCAGTGAGACCTCCTGACCATGTGCTTCCTGACCGCCGCACCCTGGGCAGCCGCCCACCCGAACCAGACAATGGGCCGACACCTGCACCGCAAGAGCACAGCGCCTGCGGCGAGACGCGCCGCCGCGCACCATCCGCCACGATGCACGCTGTCCCGCCAGGATCCTGGTAGGCCTTCCGTCGCCATTTGACGCGGTTGCCCGGGCCGTCCCACACGGGGACCGGCAAGCGGAACTTGTTGGTGGACGTTGCCGAGCCCCGTTGGGGTTGACCCGGAGCCGGGGGCGGTCTTGGGTTGCCACAGTCCCCCTGAGGACTGGGCCCCCGCGTGCGTCGCTGACGCGCACACACCCGTTCATCTCAACGGGAGTTGCGCATGGCTCCGCGGGACGGCATGGCCGGTGTAGCGTCGCAGTGAGGAGTCAGCAGCAAGTTTCTGACGAGGTGTGACATGCGACTGGACCATCTTTGCGACGTGAGCTGGCAGTACGACATGCTCCACGAGGTGGAGCCGTCGGCGACCGGCGACGGGCGGTTCTACGGCCAAGGCACGGCGACCCTCATGGGACGTTTGGCCGGCTCCGCAGAGTGGTCGAACTTCCCGCGTGTGCGCGACGGGCATGCACTGCCCGAGGCACGAGGTGTCATCCATCTGCCCGAAGGTGGGGAGGTGCTGTTCGCCCTGAGCGGCTTGTCGTCGCTCACCGACGGCCACGGCATCCACGTCCTGACGTTCCAGACCTCCGCCCCGTCCCACCTGTGGCTCAACAACGTTCTCGCTGTCGGGGAAGGGACCATCGATATGGAGCATTCTCGCCTGGCCATGCGGTACTACGAGTGCGGAGCAGACATCCCGGTCCATGACTTCATGGCCTGATCCGCGACGTGCCCGGTCGGGTTGCTGCCGTCGCTCCTCGCTGGTCGCGTGACCCGGCCCCCGAAGAGAATCGCTGCTCCCTTCAAGATCTCGTTCGCCCGCCGCAGCTCAGCGTTCTCCCGCTTCAACCAGGTGAGTTCCGCGGCTGCTCGGTGCTCACCCCGGGCCGCTTCCCACTGTCGACCTCGGCGTGCCATCTGTCACCCAGTCGCGCAGGAGGGGCCTGGCTT
>JBKJON010000131.1:0-7408 GCA_046595715.1 Marmoricola sp. | reverse complement strand
GACCACCCGCTGTACATGATCTCGTACTTCCTGCTCATCATCTTCTTCACCTACTTCTACGTCTCCATCACCTTCGACCCTGACGAGGTGGCGGACAACATGAAGAAGTACGGCGGCTTCATCCCCGGGATCCGGGCGGGGAAGCCGACCGAGGAATACCTCAACTACGTCCTTTCCCGCATCACGCTGCCGGGTGCGCTCTACCTGGGTCTGCTCGCGCTGATCCCGCTGGTCGCGCTCGTCCTGGTGGGTGCCAACCAGAACTTCCCGTTCGGTGGCACCTCGCTCCTGATCATGGTCGGTGTCGCGCTCGACACCGTGAAGCAGATCGAGAGCCAGCTCCAGCAGCGCAACTACGAAGGATTCCTCCGCTGATGAGAATCATCCTGATGGGCCCCCCCGGGGCAGGCAAGGGCACCCAGGCCACGGGTGTCGCCGACCACTTCGGCATCCCGGCCATCTCGACCGGTGACATCTTCCGCGCCAACGTCTCCAACGGCACCGAGCTGGGCCGCAAGGCCAAGGAGTACATGGACGCCGGCGAGTACGTCCCCGACGAGGTCACCAACCTGATGGTGCGCAACCGCATCGACGAGCCGGACGCCGAGCCGGGTTTCCTGCTCGACGGCTACCCCCGCACGCTCGCGCAGGTGGAGGAGCTCGACGGGATGATCAAGCACACCGGCCACAAGCTCGACGCCGTGGTCGTGCTGACCGTCGACGGCGAGGAGCTGGTGCAGCGCCTGCTCCAGCGGGCCGAGACCGACGGGCGCTCCGACGACACCGAGGACGTCATCCGCCGCCGGCAGGAGCTCTACGTCGAGCAGACCGAGCCGCTGATCGAGGTCTACCGCGAGCGCGGGATGCTCATCGAGGTCGGCGGTGTGGGTGAGGTCGACGAGGTCACCGAGCGGATCTTCAAGGCTCTGCAGGACGTCAACGAGAGCTAGACGCATGGGCTTCCGTGACCGGGGTGTCGAGATCAAGACCCCCGAACAGATCGCGAAGATGCGGGTGGCCGGTCTGCTGGTCGGCGAGACCCTGGAGCTGCTTCGCTCCTCGGTGCGCGCCGGCATCAGCACCGGTGAGCTCGACGTGATCGCGGAGACCAACATCCGCGACGGTGGCGGGGTCCCGTCCTTCCTCGGCTACGGGCACCCGCCGTTCCCGGCGACCATCTGTGCCTCGGTCAACGACGAGGTCGTCCACGGGATCCCCGGGGATCGGGTGCTCCAGGACGGCGACGTCATCTCGATCGACTGTGGGGCGATCATCGAGGGCTGGCACGGGGACGCCGCGATCACCGTGGGGGTGGGTGAGGTCCGTCCGGACGTCCTCGAGCTCATGCGCGTCACGGAGGGCTCGATGTGGGCCGGATTCGCAGCCGCCCGCCTCGGCGGTCGCGTCACCGACATCTCGCACGCGGTCGAGAGCTACGTCCGCGCCCAGAGCCACCCCACGGGTGGCGACTACGGCATCCTCGAGGACTTCACCGGGCACGGGATCGGCACCGCCATGCACCAGCCGCCCAACGTGCCCAACTACGGGCGCGCCGGCCGAGGCCCCAAGCTCGAGCGGGGCCTGGCCCTGGCGGTGGAGCCGATGATCACGCTGGGGAGCAAGTACACCGACATCGCCGACGACGACTGGACCGTGGTCACCGACGACGGCAGCTGGGCCGCGCACTTCGAGCACAGCTTCACCCTGACCCCCGACGGCGCCTGGATCCTCACCGGCATCGAGGGGGGCAAGGCCATGCTGGCCGAGCTCGGGGTCCCTTACGGCGGTCAGTGATGCGGTTTCGCTGGGTCCCCAGTGAAACCGCGACTTCCCCCGCGTCGCAACGGTGGGAAAGCGGCAGTTCCGCGAGGGGGGGCTCGTAGGCCGTGAAGCCGTTCCTGCTGCTCTCCATCCGCGGGGAGCGGGCTGCTGCCGACAACGAGTACGCCTCCTTCCTCCGCTTCACCGGCCTGGGCCGGGGCGACCTGCCGGTGGTGAACCTGTCGCGCGACGAGCTGCCCCCGGTCGACCTCGACGCGTGGTCGGGGATCCTGATGGGCGGCGGGGCGTGGAACGCCACCGACGCGCAGGAGACGAAGTCCGACGCCCAGGTCGACGCGGAGAAGAGGCTCGCGGGGCTGCTCGACGACGTCGTCGCGCGGGACTTCCCCTTCCTCGGTGCCTGCTACGGGATCGGCACCGTCGGGCTGCACCAGGGCGGGGTGGTGGACCGGAGCCGGCCCGAGCCCGTCGGCCCGCTGTCGGTGAGGCTCACCCCCGAGGGCGAGGCTGACCCCGTCTTCGCCGGGATGCCGACCGACTTCGCGGCGTACGGCGGTCACAAGGAGGCGATGGTGCGCCTGCCGTCGCATGCCGTGCTGCTGGCGACCTCGGCCGCCTGCCCCGTGCAGGCCTTCCGGGTGGGATGCAACGTCTACGCCACGCAGTTCCACCCCGAGCTCGACCTCGAGGGAATCCACACGCGCATCGAGGTCTACAAGAACGCCGGCTACTTCGACCCCGGCGAGGCCGAGGCGATCAAGGCGACCTCGGAGACCGTGGAGGTCGTGCACCCGATGACGGTGCTGGCGAACTTCGTCCGCCTGCATCACCGTTGATCCACCCGGTCGAGCGTGGTGGCGCGCCTACGATGACGCCCATGACCATCGGCAGCGAGCGCACCACCTGGTTCCGGGACAGCTTCGAGGCGATGACCCAGAACATGGAGAAGGCGGTGCTGGGCAAGCGCCACGTGATCCGGTTGACGCTGACCTGCCTGGTCTCAGAGGGCCACCTGCTCCTCGAGGACTTTCCCGGCACCGGGAAGACGATGCTGGCCCGGGCGCTGGCAGGCACCCTCGAGGGCTCGCACGCGCGGATCCAGTTCACCCCGGACCTGCTGCCCAGCGACGTCACCGGCGTCACCGTCTATGACCAGAACAAGGGCACGTTCTCCTTCCACCCCGGCCCGATCTTTCACGCGATCGTGCTGGCGGACGAGATCAACCGGGCCTCGCCCAAGACCCAGTCCGCGCTGCTGGAGGTGATGGAGGAGGGACACGTGACCGTCGACGGCATCACCCACGACGTGCCGCGACCCTTCATGGTGATCGCCACCCAGAACCCGATCGAGCAGGCCGGCACCTACCGGCTCCCCGAGGCGCAGCTCGACCGGTTCCTGATGAAGACCTCCGTGGGCTACCCGGACGCCGAGGCGACCGAGGAGCTGCTGCTCGACTCGCGGGTGCGTGACCGTGCCGCTCTGCTCGAGCCGATCATGAAGATCGACCTCGTCAGCGAGATGAGCCGGATCGCCGACGAGGTGCACGTCGACCGGTCCGTGGTGACCTACGTCCGTCAGCTGGCCGAGGCCTCCCGCGAGATGGAGCACGTCCGGCTCGGGCTCTCGCCCCGCGGGTGCCTGGCGCTGATCCGGGTGATCAAGACCTGGGCCGCCGCCGACGGGCGCGAGCACGTCGTACCCGAGGACGTGGCGGAGCTCGCCCACCCGGTCCTGGGGCACCGGCTGATCCTCGACGGTGAGGCCCAGTTCCGTGGCGTCGAGGTCGACCAGGTGATCGACCGCCTCCTGGATCGGGTGCGGGTCCCCTCGCTCCGAGCGTGAGGTCGTGAAACGTCCGACGCCGAGACCGCCGGCGGCCTTCCGGGTGGTGACACCCGCGGGGCGGTCGCTGCTGCTGCTCGCGCTGGTCTGCTACCTCGCGGACACCGTCGGAGGCTGGCCCGTCTTCCAGCTGCTCTGGGTGGCGTGCCTGCTGATGGTGGCGGTCGCCGTGGTCCTGGCCCTGCTGCCGCGCCAGGCTCACGTGGAGCTCCTGGTCTCCCCGCCACGCACCGTGGCGGGAGAGGACGCGGAGGTGGTGCTCTCGTGCACGAACACCGGCCGCGTCCCGCTCCTGGCCCCGCTGGTGGACGTCCCGGCCGGTACGGCGCGCCAGCTGATCCGGCTCCGCACCCTGCGCCGCACACGGGTCGTGGAGGAGCGGGTCCGGCTCACCGGGCTCCGTCGAGGCGTGATCCCGGTCGGCCCGGTGACCGCACGGCGGACGGACCCCCTGGGCCTGCTCCGATGGTCCGAGCGCTGGTCGACCGCCTCCGAGCTGTTGGTGCTCCCCCGGATGGTGGTCGTCGAGGCGTTGGGGGGCGGCGTCATCCGCGACCAGGAGGGCGTGCCCAGCGACGAGATCTCGATGAGCGACCTGGCCTTCCACGCGCTGCGCGAGTACGTCCCCGGCGACGAGCTCCGGCACGTGCACTGGAGATCCTCGGCCAAGGCCAACAAGCTTCAGATCCGGCAGTACCACGACACCCGCCGCAGCCACCTCACCGTCGTCGTCGACGACGACCGGCACTCCTACGCCGATCCCGAGGACTTCGAGACCGCGGTCTCGGTGGCGGCCTCGATCGCGGCGCGGGCCGACCGCGACGGGATCGACCTCTCGATGCTGTGCGGGGAGCACGCGGTCACCGGCCGAGGCCTCGACGGGGTGCTGGACGCCTGCTGCCGCATCGAGCTCGGATCCTCCGACCCCGCGCAGAGCACGCGCAACGCGCTTCGCCTCGCTCCCCAGACGAGCTGGCTGGTGGTGGTCACGGGCGGAGCCGCCGACCCGGCCCTGCCCGGCGTGCTGCGCTCGGGTCTGCCCCCGGACGTGACCCTGCTGCTGGTGCGCGCCGACGGCGCGTCCACCACCTCGTTGAGCAGGGCCAAGGGAGTGCGGATGCTGGACCTCCGCGCGCTCGAGGAGCTGCCGTCCGCGCTGGAGGCAGCGATGAGCGGGGCCCAGGGATGAGCCCCGCAGGGCCTCCAGGTGCGAGCACACCGCCGGAGCGGCACCCGGTGTGGCCGGTGGTCGACGTGCTCGCCGTGCTGGTGCTGGTCGGGCTGGCCGTCCTCGGGCTCGCCTCCACGTTCGTCGGGTGGGGCTTCATGGCCGTGGCCGGTGTCGCCGCCGCCGTGGGGATCCTGGTCGTGGTGCTGACCCTCCGGTTGCCGGGGCTGTCGCTGGTCGTCTCGGGACCGCTGGCCGGAATCCTGGTCGCCGGGCCGGTGGCCCTGCGCGCAGGAGGGATCTGGGGCGGCATCCCCGACGGCCAGACGCTGGCCGACGTGATGCAGGGGAGCGTGAGCGGGTGGGGCGAGATGCTGACGACCCTGCCGAGGGTCGACCTCAGCGGGGCGCCGACGATGGTCCCGTTCCTGCTGGGCTACGTCGGCGGCCTCCTGGGCTGTGCGCTGGCCCTTCGCTCCCGGAGTCCGGGCGCTCCCTTGCTGCCGCTGCTCGGGGTGCTGACCGGGGTGCTGCTCGTGCGTCGTCCGGCTACCGGGCTCCTCGAGTGGCACCTGCTCGCGTTCGCCGTCGTCGCCCTCGCCTGGATCGCCTTCCGCGGCCTCGGATTCCTCCCGGAGCGCAGGTCGGAGGTTCGCGGCCGCACCCGAGGCCGGCTGTTCCGCGGGCTCGCCGCGGTGCTGGTCGTGGCCACGGCACTCCTGGTCGCGGTTCCGCTCACCTCCGGAGGGGCGACGGACAGGGGCGAGTCGTTGCGCGGCAAGATCGGCTCTCTCCCGAACGTGACCGGCCTCGACTCACCGCTGCGCAGCTTCCGTTCCTACACCAAGCAGCCGGCCGGAACGCTGGACAACCTGAACGCCAAGACGCTTCTGGAGGTCGCCGGTGCCCCGGAGGGCAGCAGGGTGCGGTTCCTGACGCTGGACCGGTATGACGGCAAGGAGTGGTCCCCGGACAACGACACCATGGCCGGCACCCTCGACGACCGTTTCCAGCGCATGGACACCCTGGTCGAGAACCTCACCCCCGGCACCCCGATCCGGGTGAGGATCACGGTGCGGAAGTCCTATCGCAGTGCGTGGGTGCCCACGGTCGGTTCCCTGACGGCGCTCCGCTTCCTCTACGCCGACCCCAACTCACGCCGCGAGGAGCTGAGGTACGACGCGGCCACCTCGACGGCCGTCCTGCCGCTGGGCGTCAAGCCCGGCAACGACTACGAGTTCACCGCGATCCTGCCCGATGACCGGGTCACCCCGGACATGCGCGCCTGGCCGGTGCCGGTGCTCTCCGTCGCGGACCTCGACCGCGCCGACCCCCTGATCGCACGGGTCCTGGCCAGTCCCGCCGCACCGATGGGCAAGGTCTTCGCGCTGGCCGACTACCTCAAGGAGGTCGGCTACTACAGCGACGGCGCCGGCCCGGCCGAGGAGCGCTTCCGGGCCGGGCACGGCGCCGAGCGGCTGTTCAAGGGGTTCCTGCTCGCACGACGCGCGGTCGGGGACGACGAGCAGTACGCCGCCGCGATGGCAGTGCTGGCCAATCGCGTCGGCGTACCGGCCCGGGTGGTGGTGGGCGCGGTCGTGCCCCGCAGCGGCCGGGTGCGGGGCTCCGACGTGGAGGCGTGGGTGGAGCTGCGCGTCGAGGACGGGTCCTGGCGCACCCTGCCGACCGAGCGCTTCATGGGCAGCCGGCCGCCCTCTCGGCTGCTGCCCCCTCCGGCTCCCCCCCGGATGCCGAGCGCGGAGACCCAGCGGCCCGAGCAGCCGAAGTCGCAGCAGGAGAAGAAGAAGGAGGAGCAGGCGGCCGACCAGGCCGGGGCGAAGTGGCGCACGGTCCTGGTCCGCGTGCTGCCGGGCCTGGTCCTCCTGCTGCTGGCGTTGGTGGTGCCCCTGGCCAAGCGGGTCAGGCGCCGGGCCCGACGTACCCGCGGTCGACCCTCGGACCGGATGGCCGGCGCCTGGGCCGAGCTGGTGGACCACGCCCGTGACCTCGGGATCCCCGTGCGGCCGCACGCCTCGCGACCGGCGCAGGCGCGGGTGCTCGCCACCGGGGGAGCGCTCTCCCGGGAGGGGGACGTGGGGGTGTTCGCGTCGCAGGAGCCCGACGAGGAGGCTGTGCGCGCCTACTGGAGGCAGGTGCTGAAGGAGCGTCGTCGACTCGATCGGGGACGTCCCCTCGGTCGGCGGCTGTGGGCCCCGTTCAACCCGGTCTCGCTCCTCGGCCGCCGCCGGGGCGATTAACGTTTGTCCCTGGCTATCGCCTAGACTGAGTGGTCGGCCCAACGTGGGCCCGTTCTGTGGCGCCTCGCGGCTGCCGGGACAACCGCTGACTCGCTCGTAGGAGTGGGTCGCGCGCGCCCGGGGATGAGGCCTCCCAGGCGGTCCACGAGGTCCACTGTCCTGACCGGCTCGTCCGGCCCTGACAGGCGGTTCCCGGGCCATCGGTAGGCAAACCAGATCAGGACTAGCGAACAAGATTGTGGAGGACATGCCGAAGAAGGAAGGCGTGATCGAGATGGAGGGCTCCGTCGTGGAGGCCCTTCCCAATGCCATGTTCCGGGTCGAGCTGACCAACGGACACAAGGTGCTCGCCCACAT
>JBKJON010000031.1:0-2506 GCA_046595715.1 Marmoricola sp. | reverse complement strand
CGGCCGCTACCAGGAGCTGCCCGCCAACAGCACGGTCGAGGTGGACTTCGCGGTGATCCGGCGCGCCGGGGAGTGGCGCATCACCAAGCTGCCGGAGAACTTCGGGACCTGGCTGAGCAACTCGGACTTCCTTCGGTTGTACGACCCGTTCCGCATCTACTTCATGTCGGCCAGCCAGCGCCGCCTCTTGCCGGACGTCCGGTGGCTGCCGCTCGGCACCGGGCTGGCGACCCGGCTCGCGCGCTCGCTGCTGTCCGGGGCCCCGGAGTACCTGCGCGGAGCGGTGCGCAGCGACGTGCCAGCAGGGACCCGTCTCGCTGTGGATGCGGTGACGATCGACTCCGGCACGGCGACCGTCGACCTGACGGCGACCCGGCTGGCCTCTGACCCGGGCCAGCGCCAGAACCTGGGGGCGCAGTTCCTCGCCACGGTCAGCCAGGCCCCCGGGGTCGACCGGGTTGCCCTCCAGCTCGAGGGTGCGGACCTGCGCGTGCCCGGGGTGGACGGCGCACTGGACTCACTGTCCGTGCTTGGCTTCTCCACCCCATCCGAACCTCAGGTCTTGCCACTGCTGCGCATCGGCACAGCCCTCGTGCCGGTCCGCCCCGAAGAGGTGGGCGACCCCGGTAGTCGCCCGAACTCACCGCAGGTTGCTGCGTTGCCGACGCTGCCGACCGGGTGGGCGTATCCAGCCTTGTCCCGCACCGGCAGCGAGGTCGCCGCGGTCGGTGGCGACCGCGCCCAGATGGCTCGCTGGCGTGGGAAGACCCAGATCCAGCTGCTCACCTTCGGCTCGCAGCTGACCCGCCCCACCTACGACACCCAGGACATGCTCTGGGTCGCAGGACGGGACGGTGACACCACCAAGGTCTGGGTCGTCAACACCGCCGCCGATCCCGCCGACGCGGCGAAGTCCGGACCCCGTGCGTTGTCCGCGCCCTGGCTCGCGGGCCGACGCGTGGTCAGTCTGCGTGTGTCCTCGGACGGGCAGCGGCTGGCGGTGATCAGCACGAACGCGGCGGGCAAGGGCCCACGGCTCGACGTGACCGGAGTGGTGCGCCAGGCCAACGACCTGCCCACCTCGTTGGCGCCGCCCCTGAGCCTGGCCCCGACCCTGACCCTGATGCGCGACGTCGTCTGGGTCGACGACGCCACCCTCGTCGTGCTCGGCCGCCGCAATGCCACCCAGGTGTTGCGCCCGTGGACCGTGCCGCTCGGCGGGCAGATCAGTGCCGGTCCCGAGATCTCTGGAGCCCGCACCATCACGACCATCAACGGTGAGCGCGGCCTGGTCGTCACCTCCGACGACCGCCAGGTGCTCCTGCGTGCTGGTAGCCGCTGGCAGCGGGTGGGCGAGGGCACCGACCTGCTGGTCGCCGCGCGCTGACCCCATCGGTTCGGGCTTCCGCAGCTGACTGCGGACCGTCGGGCAGCTCGATCAGGGAAATCCCCAGCCGCCGTCGGGACCGGCGAACACCAGGATCTTGTCGATCCAGATGAACTGGAGGGCGAGACCGCAGGCACAGGCAATCGCCACCACGACGTTCTGCACCCGTCGAACCCTTGCCTGGTCCGCGTGCGGGACGAGAACCAGTCCGACCGGGAAGGCGAGCAGGAGGTATCGGGCCAGGCTCGTGGTCGCACTCGTCGTCAGCAGCACGAAGCCGATGAGGGAGGCCGTCCAGGACCACAGCTCCGGCCCCCAGGCGCGGACCGGAGCCGTGGACATCAGCAGTGCCAGCACAGCGAGCAGCGCCACCGCTGCAACCCACGATCCTGGGCCGCCCTCGGTCAGGGCCGCCGCCCACGGGGGCCGAAGGGCAGAGCCGGTGAAACCCGGCCAGGCCTGGATCGTGGTGAGGTAGGCGTCTGGCCGGCCGCCCAGCAACCCGGCCAGAGCTGGCCACAACGCAGTGGCGGCGAGTGGCGCGACAGCCAGCAGCCCCAGCCGCCACCTCGGGGGTGGGTCCCCGCCTTCGTGCCGGTGGTGGTGCTCCCGAACGAGCCAGTGGACGAGCACCACCGGAAGGAACGTGAGGGCGATGTTGCGGGTCAGTCCCAGCAGCAGGATCGCCGCCGCCACCGACGCGTACCGACGACGACGCAGGAGCAGCAGCCCAGTGGCGACGAGCAGCAGTGCGAGGCTCTCGGTGTAGGCAGTCTGCATGATCGGGGCGGATGCAAAACAGCACAGCATCGCCACTGCCACGACTGCGCGCCGCCGGTCCAGACATTGATGCACCAGGCGGTGCACGACCAGGACGGCTGCTGCACCGAGGACGAGGCTGGTCATCGGCGCAGCGATCTCGAAGCCGAGTCCGGTGACGGTCATGACGGCCCGCACCAGGAGGGGGTAGAGCGGGAAGAAGGCGAGTGAGCTCTGGACCGCTTCGCCGGCGGCATCGACGACGCCCTGCGAGTACCCGTGCAGGACGATGTCCAGGTACCACTGGCCGTCCCAGGACGTGACCACGCCGCCGTAGTCGGCGGGCAGCGCTCCGGGGAC
>JBKJON010000003.1:0-3451 GCA_046595715.1 Marmoricola sp. | reverse complement strand
CGAACCGACCCCGCATCGGTGTGGTGAACCAGCCCGGCCAGGTCGGTCACGGCCGGCCTGCTGGCGGATCCAGATCGCGTGCTCGAGGGTGTCGAGCACCAGGTCGGTGGTCATCTGGGTGGCCGCACGCCAGCCCACGACCCTGCGGTAGAAGACGTCGAAGACGAACGCGACGTAGACCATGCCGGACCAGGTCGCGACATAGGTGTCCGCGACCCACAACTGGTTCGGTCGGGAGGCCCAGAACTGCTGGTCCACCAAGTCGATCGGGCGGAAGGTGCCGTCGGCCGGGAGCAGTCGGACGCGGCGTTGGCGCTGCGCCCCGACCCAGCCCTGCTGGCGGTACATCCGCTCGACGGTGCACTGGGCGACTCCATGGCCCTGCTGAGATCAAGCGGTTGCGCAAGGAGAACGCCGAGCTGCGGCGGGCCGAGGGCACAGGCGCGGAGGCCGCCGACGTGGCACTTCCACGAGGTCTTCAACGTATGCCCCCGATGAGCCGCCTTCATCGCCGCGCGGCGCATTGCCGACTGCAGTCGGCTGTCGCTGCATTGGAGCCTTTCGCCCGGCACCTGCAGGACCTAGTTCCCTGCCGTGCGGGCCCTCGCTTCGAGGAGAGTGGGAACACCCGAAGTGAGGAACGCACATGCTGAGACAGAGACCGATCGTCTACGGGGCGCTTGCTGCCGTTCTGGGCGGTCTCTTGCTCATGGGAGTTCCTGTCGACCGGGCCTTCTTCATCGAATTGTTCATGTTCATGCTCGTGATGCATCTGAGTGGACACGGTCATGGTGGACATAGGCACGGTTACCACGAGGAACACGGCACCCAAGACGACCCAGCCGGCCGCAGGTACGTGGCCACCACGCCCATCCGGGATGAGGCGACAGGAGAATGACTTCATCAATCCGAACTGATGGGTCGACCTACAACCGGGCCGGCGCCAACACCGAGCACCCGAGTGACGAACAGCGAGTCGGCTTCCTCGCGAAAGCGTGGCGCTCAATCAGCGCCGCGTTCGGGGCGCTGCTAGGGCTGCTCCCGCACGTACTGCACCACACCGGCCTCATCTTCGGGGCAGCCGTGGTGACGGGAACGGGCGGCAACCTCCTGTTCGGCGCTGTGGGGTTGCTCTTCTCCGTGCCGCTGCTTCGAAGGCTCTACCACCGATTCAAGACGTGGAAAGCGCCCGCCGTTGCGCTCGTCATCTTCGCTGCGATGTTCTCGCTCTCGGCGTTCGTCATCGGCCCGGCCATCTCCGGCGACTCCTCGGGGGAGACCCCGTCGCCCGGTCAGACGCCGGAGCACAGCGGGCACGCAGGGCACTGACATGCGGTCCAGATCGAACGATCGGGATACTACCCACAACGGCGAGATCGCAGGGTCCTTCGGCGGTGCGCCCGGGACCTTCGGCACTGCCCGGTGGCGCGTACTCGATGGTTGTGTGGGAGCAGCAAGGAGTACCGCCGCTCGATGCGTGGCTTCATGACCCAGCCGTCGTCCGTCCCGGATCGTCGGTGTGGACCGTCCAGCTGAATCCCGACCACCCCCGAGGTGACCTCTCGTGAGGTTTCACGTCGACTCCGAAGCCGGAGAGCTCACACGAGCCATCGTCCAGCGACGCGCCATCGAGCTCAGCCAAACCACCCCCGACCACGTCGACGGGTCGGCTGCGCGAACGCCCGTCGCGGGCTCGCAACGTCAGCGCACCCGCCCTCCTGGTCGACGTCGGCATCGCCACGCGGTCCCCTTGTTCCTGACTTGGGTGGTGTTCCTTGCCGCCATGCTCTCGGCGTCCCCGGTGTGGGCCCACGGAGATGGGGAATCCGGGGAGGGCTACCTGCTGGTTCAGCAGGCACTGGGGCACCTGGCACATGACACGGGCAGTACTGGGGTGGAGCTGGCGGTGGAGAAGGTGGATGACGCCCTGAACACCGAGGACCAGGAGGGGGTCGACGTGGCGGAGCTCCAGCGGGCGCGAGCCACCTTGGAGGCCGGTGACGTGGCGCAAGGGAGAACCCAACTGGCGGAGTCGATCAGAGAGGCTCTCAGCCAGTTGCCGCCCGCGACCGGGGAGGAGACCGGCACCACCACGGTGCCCAGCGCCCTGTCGGGCAGGGGGGCATTGTCGGGGAGTGACTGGATGTTCTTGGTGGGGTCGGTGCTGTTGATGGGGTTGGGGGGCGGGCTCGCCTGGCGCTTTCGACCGCGCGACAACCTGCGCCATCTGCGCGCACAACTCGGCTCCGGGTCCGGCCCGTCGGCGCCGCCCGGGCCACTGACCGGACCGGAGGGGTCATGACTACTGATACCTCAGCACCGGCAACTCCTTCTGGCAGCCGAAGTCGTGGCCGCCGGGTGTTGGATGTCATTGACGACCGGTTGGGCGTGAGTGCGCTTCAGTACCCGGTTCCTGAGCATGCCAACAACTTGGGGTGGAGCTTGGGCGGGGTGACCGCGGCGGCGCTGGGGATCCTGATCGCCACCGGGGTGGTGCTGGTGCAGTTCTACAGCCCGGTTCCGGAGACCGCGAACGCCTCGGTGCGCCACATCCAGACCGGCATCTGGGGCGGTGGGTTCGTCCGGGGACTGCATTTCTGGGCCGCCCAAGCCATGTACGTCACCGCGATATTGCACATGCTGCGGGTCTTGTTCACCGGCTCCTACAAGCGTCCGCGCGAAGGCAACTGGCTCATCGGTGTTGCGATGTTCGGTCTGATCACCCTCGCCTTGTTCACCGGGACGGTGCTGAAGTGGGATCAGGAAGGATTCGAGGCGCTCGGTCACAACCTGGAGATCGGCAAGTTCCTGGGCGGGGCCGGATGGTGGTTCTCCCCAGACTTCGCTGGGCAGATCTCGATCCTGGTCCGGCTGTACGCCGCGCACGTCGTCATCATCCCTGGTCTGATCATGGTGCTCGCGACGGTGCACGGCTTGTTGGTCAAGAAGCACAAGATCTCACCGCACCCCTCGCTACCCACCGATGACTCCGGCACTCAAGCTCCGGACGAGGAGCCGAACGAGCCGTTCACCCACCATCTGCGCAGGATCGCCGCGTTCGGAACGGTGCTGCTGGGACTCCTTGGATTGCTCGCGGTTCTGGTGCCGCCCGCGGTCGGTCCGCCGCCAGTCTCCGGCATCGAGATCACCAAGCCGCCCTGGAACTTCTGGTGGATGTTCACTTTGGAGAACTGGATCGGCCTGCCCGGGATCCTGTACGGCGAACTGATCTTCTTCGCCCTGCTGGTGATCTTGCCGTTCGTGGATCGCAACCCCAACCGCTACTGGCGCCGGCGCCCGGTGGCCATGGCCGCGGCCGCGGTGATGGTGCTCGTGGTGGTCGTCTTGACGGTGCTGATGGCCGTCACCCCGGCCCAGCAGCATCTGGGAATGTGATCCACCATGTCGGTCGGGCGTGTAGACGGTGTGCCGAGCGGAGCAGTTGGTCGGG
>JBKJON010000557.1:0-5726 GCA_046595715.1 Marmoricola sp. | reverse complement strand
AGCCCTCCCGCCTTCAACGCGGCGGGAGGGTGGGTGCCCCACCGGTCGAGGAGGAGCTCGGTGCGTCGGACGAGCTCGAACGCAGCACCGGCGGCGGGCCGGTCCACCAGGGACCGGGGGCGCTCGGAGGGCGCGGGGGCGGGCGGCTCGTCGATGCACCGGCCGCGGTCTGCCCCGAGGGCGATCCGGACCGTCCACGGCACGGTGACGTGACGCTCGTCGATCCGCGTCAGCAGACCAGCGGCGACGAGGTCCGCGGTGGGGCCGGCGCCGCCGCCCCAGCGACCGTCGGCGCCCGTCTCGTCCAGGTGGTCGAGGATCGCCCGAGCCGCGGGAGCGAGGTCCTCGAGCAGTGCGGGCACCTCGTCGGAGGGTGGTCCGGGCGGTAGCCGGAGCAGCTCACCGACGACCAGCACCGGCCGGGTCGGCGCCCCCCACACCAGCGCGAGGGTCTCCAGCCGCTCGAGGGCCCGAGCCACTGCCTCGGGAGTCGCAGCGAGGGACGCGGGGTCGGTCTCCTGGACGAGCGCCCGCAGGGTGCCGAGCTCCAGCGCGTCGAGGGAGTCCAGCACTCTCCGCACGGAGGCCTTCACCACCACCCGGGCGGCCAGCTGTGAGGAGTCGTGCGGCGCCGGGGCCGCCAGGTCGGGGCGCGCCTCCAGCAGCGCGGAGAGCTGCGGGTCCGGCCAGCTGCGGAACTGGTCGGCGAGGGTGCGCGGGGCGGCGGTGGGCATCCGGAGAATTCTACGCGGCCGCTGGTTCCGTGGCGCTCGATCCGCGACGTTCGTCGGGCCCGCGCGCTCCTGCACGCGGACATGACCTACCTCTCGCTCAACGACGAGCGTGAGGGGCCTCGTACATGAAGATGACCGACGGAGCGCTGACCCCCGAGTTCCGGCGGCTGCGGCTGCCGCTCGGCACCGGCCTGCTCGGGTTGGCCGCGCAGTCGGGGCGCCGTACTTCACCGAGGACTAACAGGCCGACCCGCGCTTCGTGCACCGCACCTACATCGACACGGCCGTGGACGGCGAGCAGATCCGCGCGATCCCGGGGCCCCGCTGACCGTCGAGGGCAAGGTCATCGGGGCCCTGCTGGCGGTGCACCGCACCGTCCGGCCGTTCCCGGCGGGTGAGGTCGCCCTACTCACCTCCTTCGCGGCGCACGCGGCGGTCGCCGTCCGGCTGCTGGGTGACGCCAGGACAAGAACACCTTCGCCGTCGGTGTCCACGTGGCGGTCGCCGCGGTGATCACGGTCGCGGCCGTGCTGTTCGCCCAGGAGACCAGTGGCAGCTCGCTGCGCCACGACCGCGTGGTCCGTGGTGCGCACGTCTGAACCCAGCGTCACTGGTGAGCCCCCTCGCCGCCACCTTTCTTCGCGGTGACGCGGGCTCTCCGCGACCGGCGCCGGTAGCCTCGAGGGTGATGTCCGCCGAGCCGACCGCCCGCCCGCTTCCTGACCACGGCGACGTCTGGTACGTCAGCTACGGGTCCAACATGGCCTCGTCCCGGCTGGCCGTGTACCTCGAGGGCGGCGTGCCGGTCGGCGGCAGCCGAAGGAACCCGGGCGCCCGGGACAGCTCACCTCCCCGGCACGACGTCCCGGTGGACCTTCCGGGCGCCTTCTACTTCGCCGGGGCCTCGCGGCAGTGGGGTGGGGGTGGGGTCGCGTTCTACGACCACGACGCCGAGGGCGGACCCACCGCGGCGCGGGCCTACCTGATCACCGCCGCGCAGTTCGCGGACGTGGCCGCCCAGGAGATGCACCGGGTCCCGCTCGACGGCGACCCCCTCGAGGAGGTCGTGATCGGGGGGATCGACGGCGGCATCCACCGTGCCGGGCCGGGGCACTACGAGACGCTGGTCGAGGTCGGCCGCCTCGACGGCGCACCGATGCTGCTGTTCACCGCGCCGCACGGCGTCGACCACGTGCCGCACACGCAGCCGTCCGCGGCGTACCTGGACACGCTGGCCAGCGGCCTGTCGGAGTCCCGGGGTTGGGACGACCGGGCCGTTCGGGCCTATCTCGCGCGGGTCAGCGGGTAGGCGGCGCGTACTCCGAGAACGCGAGCACCTCTTCCGGCAGCGGGCGAGCGTTCTCCCGCACGGTCCCTTCGTCCCGTAGCCGGCGCCTGGTGGACGGGGAGCAGGGTCATCCGCCCGTGCGGCAGCGGGAACGGCTCTCCTCGGCCATCGCGCGCAGCTCGCGCACCAGGTTGTCGGTCGAGGTCATCGGGACACCTCCAGCGGGTCGGGGATGAGAGCGGCATCGACGTCCAACCTGGCCAGCGCCCTGCTGGCCTGGCTCTTCACGGTGCCGACGGGCTGCTCGCCGTTCCACCGGCGCCGCCACCAGGCCAGGTAGGTGTTCACCATGGTGCGGCGGGCGAACGCCTCCGGACTGGTCAGATGGCCCGGTCGCGCGGAAGGTTGCCGGGGAACGTGAGCTTTCCTCCGGCACCTGCTCGGAGGGGATCCAGGAGGTTGCTAGCGTCGAGCCGGCTCGTCGAACCAGAGGGAGGTGCTCGTGCGCCTCGCACACGATCATCGCTGGCTCGCCGTTCTCGGGTCCGTCGTCCTGCTCGCAGCCGTGGTCGGAACCCTGGGGACCAGCGGGGGCAGGCACTCCGCAGGCACGAGGGTGTGGGTCTCCTCGCCGACCGATCCCACGCGTCGGCTGCTCAGCCTCCCCTCGGATGCCGCGGCTCCGGTGACCGCGCGGGTGCGGGTCGATCCCGGCGACCGTCGCCAGGTCTGGCGCGGCACGGGTGCCGCCCTGACCGATGCCTCGGTCGAGCTGCTCACCGCCGCCCCGGACGGAGCGCGCCGGCTGTTCGCACCTTCGGCCGCCGACGGTGCCCGGTTGAGCTGGGTCCGGCTGCCGCTCACCGCCACCGACATGTCCTCGCAGGCCTGGACCTGGGGGTGGGACGGCGTCACCGCCTCGCCCAGCCGGCAGGCGCGCGCGGCCGCGACCCTGGTCGCCGGGCTGGCCGAGCGGTCGCCGGACCTGCGGGTCGTGGCGACCCCGTGGACGGCCCCGGCCTGGATGAAGCAGCCGGCGGGGGTGCGCGGTGGGGCGCTGCGCGACGATGCCGTCGTACAGTACGCCGGCCTCCTGGTCGCGCAGGCCGACGAGCTGCGACGTCTCGGTGTGCCCGTGGCGGCGATGACCCTCGGCAACGAGCCGGGCCACAGCGCCGACTACCCGTCGATGACGATGAGTGCGACCCAGCAGCAGCGGCTGGGACGGCTGGTGGCCCCGCGGCTGCACGAGCGCGGCATCGAGCTCTGGGCGGTCGACCACAACTGGGTCGACCCCCCTCGCTACGACGAGGTGCTGGCCGGAGCACCCGGGGCGTTCGACGCCGCTGCCTTCCACTGCTATGCGGGGCGGCCCGACCAGATGGCCGGACTGCCGGTCGCCCCGATCGTGACCGAGTGCACCGGCACCACCAGCTCCTGGGGCGAGGCCTTCGCGTGGGACGCCAGGCACCTGGTCGACGAGAGCATCGCCGCGGGCTCGACCGGCCTGATGACCTGGAACCTCGCAGTGGACCCCCGGGGCGGCCCCCGCGACCTCGCCTCGGGCGAAGGCTGCTCCTCGTGTCGGGGGCTGCTCACCGTGGCCGGGCGGACGGTGACGCCCGGTCCCGAGTTCTACGTGCTCGCCCAACTCGGACGCGCAGCCGATCCCGGGGCCCGCGTGCTTGGGTCGAGAGCGAGCCGGGGCGTCCAGGCGGCTGCGTTCGGCAACGAGGACGGCAGCATCGGTGTGGTCGCGTTCAACTCCACCGGGCGCGAGCAGGTGCTCGCCGTGGAGGTGGCGGGTGAACCGGCCGTGCGCCGCGTCGTGCGTGCAGGCGAGCTCGTCACCGTCCGGAGGCGACGCTGAGTCACTCGCGCGCGGCGAGCACCTGGACCACCGTCTCGCCGGCGCACGTGCCCGACTCCCGGACCGTCCAGCGGCCCCGGAACCCGTTGCCGGTCCAGTTGGCCTCTGCGTCGTGCTCCTCGGTCTCCCCGCCGGTGACCCGGAAGCCCGCCTCCTGGGCGGGACCGTTGAGCGCCGCGAGCACCTGCTCGAAGCGGGCCGAGGTGATGCCCGTGACCACGACTCCCTCGACGCCGCGGTCCTGGGCGTCGAAGACCACCGTCTCGTCGGGGAAGGGGAAGTCCTCGGGGAAGGCGTCGGGATGGGTGGAGATCGGTTCGGCGCCTGCGACGCAGGTGCTCCGGTCGGCTGCCTGCTCGAAGGCCTCCTGCGGAGAGCCGCTCGCCTGGCCACCGGCACCCCCGCAGCCGGTGGCCAGAAGCAGCCCAGTGAGCACGACGGACACTCGTAGCGCGCTCATCTGCGGCCGGTGCTGAGGAGCTTGTTGTTGGTCTCGTCGGACTCCTGGAGCGCGTTCGCCGGGTCGACCGAGCCGATGAACGTGTGCTCTCCCTTGGCTGCCGTCCAGGTGTAGGTCAGCGTCGTCGACGCACCGGGAGCCAGGGTGGTCCCGGTGGTCGTACCGACCACGTTCCCGTTGTCGGTCAGCTGGGTGGTCAGGCCGGCGACCTTCACGGGGCCGCTGTTGGTCACCACCAGCGTCGCTACCCAGTTCTTGCCGCTCCTGACCACCTGCTGGGAGGTCGCCGTCACGTCGGGCTGCGGGTCCTGGGAGGCGAAGAGGGTGCGCCCGCTGCTCAGCCGGGCGATGGTGGCGTACGACGCCTGGGCGTCGGCGGGACCCGCCCCGCTGGTGTGCGAGCCGTCGGTGACGCAGGCGTCGATGCACCCGTCGGCGAACCCGACCTCGACGCGACCGGTCCGGTCGACGGTCGCGTCGATGAAGTCGAGCAGGTTGCGGTCGTTGCCACAGGTGGTGCCACCGGTGCAGATCGAGCCGCGCTGGACCGGGTCGTGGGGCGTCGCGTCGCTGGTCACCCAGGTCTTGCCACCGTCGTAGGTGGTGGCGATGTAGAGGTGCCAGACGCCCTTGAAGCTCTTCGCGTCCTGGTAGTTGCCGTCGGTGGGCGTACCGATGAAGGCCAGCGACGCGCGGTCGTCGTCGCCGGCCACCATGGCGGGGAAGACGGCGTTGTTGATGCCCAGCTCGGCGCCGACCGGCTGGTTGTCGGTCCAGGTCCTGCCGCGGTCGCGGCTCACCGCCACGGCCGGACGACCGTCGGAGCCCACGTAGCCGAAGTAGGTGGTGCCGTTGGCGCCGACGCCTACCGAGGGGTCGGCGTCGCTGGGGGTGCTGCCGGGCACCTTGTGCACGGTCCAGCTCTGGCCGTTGTCGGTGGAGGTGACCGCGGCCGCGTTGGCGCCGCACCCCTTGTTGGGCAGGTAGGCGGTGCCGTCAGGTGCGACCTTCACGTGGCCGTGCAGGCCACCGCAGTCGAGCAGGCTGTAGGTGGGGACACCGGGTCCGAACGTGGTGCCGCCGTCGTGGGACGCCGCGCAGAAGGCGGTCGCGATGTCCTGGCTGCAGTAGTAGACCGCGTTCGGGTAGTCCGTGGTCGGGACCGGCCCGAGGCCGCCGGCGGCGTAGGGGCCGCCGCCGATCGTCTGGTGGTCGACGCCGCTGGGGATGCCACCCCCCATCGAGGGGTTCCAGGTCCTGCCGTCGTCGTCGGTGTAGCAGGTGGCCGAGTCGACCCCGGTCAGCTGGGACTCGAAGGTGCGGCCGGTCGTGTGGTCGGTGAACAGGATCGGGTCGAGCGAGACCGTGCTGCCG
>JBKJON010000546.1:0-4466 GCA_046595715.1 Marmoricola sp. | reverse complement strand
TGCACGGACCCGAGGCGCCACTGGTGCTGGAGGGGTCGGACGTCGAGGTGCTGGTCAAGCACCGCGGTGGGGCCGGGATCGTGGGCTCGCGGCTGACCTACGCGACGCACCCGCTCGATGTCGTCGGGTGGGACGGGTGCCTCTACCCCTACACCTTCAACGTCGAGGACTTCATGCCGATCACCGGCAAGATCCACCAGCCACCACCGGTGCACCAGGTCTTCGAGGGCGCCAACTTCGTGGTCTGCAACTTCTGCCCGCGCAAGGTGGACTACCACGAGCAGTCGATCCCGGTGCCCTACTACCACTCCAACGTCGACTCCGACGAGGTGATGTTCTACGTCGGCGGCGACTACGAGGCTCGCAAGGGATCCGGCATCGACATCGGCTCCATCTCGATCCACCCGGGCGGTCACGCCCACGGTCCGCAGCCGAGTGCCATCGAGGCCTCCATCGGGGCGGAGTACTTCGACGAGCTCGCCGTCATGGTCGACACCTTCCGCCCGCTCGAGCTCGGTGAGGCGGGTCGGGCGGTGGAGGACCCGGCGTACGCCTGGACGTGGGCTGGCCGCGAGAGCTGAGGGGGCTCTGTGTCGACCTTCATCGCGTTCCTGCGGGCCGTCAACGTGGGCAAGCGCCAGTACGCCATGGCCGAGCTGCGCGAGGCCCTGACCGTCGCCGGTTTCGAGGGGGTGGAGACCCATATCCAGACCGGCAACGTGCTGTTCCGGACAAGCATGCGGTCCCGTCCCCGGATCGTGGCGGCGCTGGAGAGGACGATGCTCGCGGACCGGGGGTTCGCGGTGTCGGTGGTCCTGATGACCCCTGCCGAGCTGACCCAGACCTATGACGAGGCCCGAGCCCTGGCAGGAGAGGTCGGCCCCGAGCTGCACGGGCACTACCTGACCCTGCTCGCCGAGGCCCCGGACCGCGCGGCGGCCGCCACGCTCGAGGCACGCTCCGAGCCGGGGGAGGAGGTCCGGGTCGGCAGGCGCGCGGTGCACCTGCTCCTGGCCAAGCCCTACCACGAGGTGGGGACGAGCAACGCCGTGGTGGAGCGTCATCTGGGGATCGCCACCACCCGTAGCCTGAGCGTGATCACGAAGCTCGCCGAGAAGTGGGGAACATGAGCCAGCAGCAGTGGTGGCGCGACGCAGTCATCTACCAGATCTACCCGCGGTCCTGGGCCGACGCCGACGGCGACGGCATGGGCGACCTGCCCGGGATCACCGCCCGCCTGCCGCACCTCGCGGAGCTCGGTGTCGACGCTGTCTGGCTCTCGCCGTTCTACACCTCGCCGCAGCAAGACGCCGGCTACGACGTGGCGGACTACCGCGACGTCGACCCCCGCTTCGGCACCCTCGCCGACGCCGATGCGCTGCTGGCGCGGGCCCACGAGCTCGGGCTGAGGGTGATGGTCGACATCGTTCCCAACCACTCCTCCAGCGAGCACGTCTGGTTCCAGGAGGCGCTTGCCTCGGAGCCCGGCAGTCCTGCCCGCGGCCGCTACATCTTCCGGGAGGGCCAGGGCGCGAACGGCGAGGAGCCGCCGAACAACTGGCAGAGCACCTTCGGCGGGTCCGCCTGGGAGCGCGTGACCGAGTCCGACGGAACGCTCGGGCAGTGGTACCTCCACCTCTTCGACGTCACCCAGCCCGACTTCGACTGGACCAACCCCGAGGTCGGCGACGAGATGGAGCAGACGCTGCGGTTCTGGATGGACCGCGGCGCCGACGGCTTCCGGATCGACGTGGCCCACAGCCTGATCAAGGTCGACGGGCTGCCGGACGCCGACCCGAGGCACGAGATGGACGTGGAGAACACCTCCGACCTGCCGATGTGGGACCAGCCCGGGGTGCACGACGTCTACCGTCGCTGGCGCCGGGTCACCGACTCCTACGGCATCGAGGGCGAGGACGCCGACCGCATCATGTGCGGGGAGGCCTGGGTGACGCCGCCCGAGGCGATGGCGCGCTACGTGCGTCCCGACGAGCTCCACCAGACGTTCAACTTCGGCTTCCTGCTCAGCTCGTGGATCGCCGAGGAGCTGCAGGCCAACATCACGGAGTCGCTCGCGGTCGTGGCGCCGTACGCCGCGACCCAGACCTGGGTGCTGTCCAACCACGACGTCGTACGCCACGCCAGCCGGCTGGGGTTCGACCAGAAGCCGGGTCCGGTCATGGTCCACGGCATGGGTGCCGACGACCCGCAGCCCGACGCCGAAGTGGGTCTGCGCCGGGCCCGCGCTGCGACCACGGTGATGCTGGCCCTGCCGGGGTCGTCGTACCTCTACCAGGGCGAGGAGCTCGGGCTGCCCGAGGCGACCGAGATCCCCGACGAGGACCGTCAGGACCCGGTCTGGGAGAAGTCCGGGCACACCGCACGTGGACGTGACGGCTGCCGGGTGCCGATCCCGTGGGAGGGCGACGCGCCGTCCTTCGGTTTCGGACCCTCCGGGAGGTCGTGGCTCCCGCAGCCCCAGGTGTACGGCGAGCTCGCCGTCGACCGCCAGACCGGGGTGCAGGGCTCGACGCTCGAGCTCTACCGCACGTTGCTCCGCCTGCGGCACGAGCACCGTCCCGGCCGCGGCGTGCTCACCTGGGTCGACCTCGGCCCAGGGGTGCTGGCCTTCGACGTGAGCACCGCCGACGGTGCTCCGATCCGGGTGATCGCCAACGTGGGCGACGGTTCGGTGGCCATCCCTGACGGCGCGGAGGTGCTCGTGAGCAGTGCGGAGCTCGACCCCAGCGATGGGATCGGCGTCGACTCGGCCGTCTGGCTACGCGTGGCCCGACCTGCGGCGTGGCCGTGACTCCGCCAACACCATCTGAAGCACGTCCATGTTCCATTCGTGCTCGCGGATGAGCCGGTAGCGCTCGCCGGCGACGCGGATGTAGGCGTCGGCGCCGGTCTCGTCGTGACCTCGTACGCCAGCGTCGTCGATCATCCGGAGGACCGGGGTGTACTCCTCGTCGAACCAGCGCACGGCCATTGTGGACTTGTCGAAGTAGGCGCTCTCCTCGTGCATCAGGCGACACGCCCAGGCCTCCACCATCTCCGCGAGCCGGTGGTAGTTGGCGGGGTCGGTGCAGTTGATCTCGACCCGGCGCTCACCGGTCAGCGGCACGCGCTTGAGGAAGCGCAGGCCCCAGTTGCGCCCGTCGAGGTCGCGGCGCCCGCCGAGCCCGTCGGTGGAGATCACGGTGTCGATCTCGGTGACGTCGGCCTCGATGCCCTGGGCGCCGTGCATCCGCGCGACCGAGACCCGGTGGTGGCCGTCGCGCACGAAGTAGAGGTTGCCGAGCTTGTAGACCTCGATCGGTGGGAGGTACTCGCCCATGCGGCTCTTCTCGGCCAGTCGCTCCCAGCGCTGCCGGCTGCGGTCGGAGGTCGGGCGGAACCGGCGGTCGAAGTCGCGCACCTTGTCGACCGAGCCCACGATCTGGTCGAGGTCCACCATCTGCACGCCCAGGGACCGCTCGCCTCGTCGTCCCAGGGCCGAGACGACCTCGTCGAAGGACAGGGTGTCGTTGGTCTCTCCGGCGTCGTGCCGGAGGAACCCGGCGAGACGTGAGAGGACCTGGTGCCGACGGGCACGCTGGAAGTCGGTCTCGGCGTCGACCCGTGGGGTAGCCATGCGGTTCATTGTCCACCCGGTCAGCGGGCGGCAACCCCTATTCGGGCCGACCTGGGTGTGACCTCCATCATCTTCCACGGGATCACGTTGCGGATCGTCGTGGGGCCGACCTGACGGTCGGGCATCGTCTGGCCGTAGGGGTGGATGTGCCCGTGGAGGTGCCACGTCGGCTGGAGCCGCTCGATCACGGGGTGCATGGCCTCGATCCCGACGTGCGGCAGGTCGTCGGCGTCACCCAGGCCCAACGGTGGCGCATGGGTGAGGAGGACGTCGACCGGGCCTCCGCGTCTGGCCCGCCGGAGCAGCCGCCGTGCGCGGGCGGCGAACTGGCGCTGGGTGTATTGGTGGGGGCCCGAGTTGTAGCGGACACATCCGCCGAGGCCCGCGACGCGCAGACCGGCTGCCTCGACCACCTGCTGGTCCGCGTTGGTGGCGCCATGGGGGCGAGGTCCGTCGCTCATCTCGTCGTCGTATCCGAAGGGATCGTGGTCCTGCCGACCCGATCGCCGGATCTCCGGGTCGTGGTTGCCGGGAACGAAGACGAGCGGGGCGTCCACGCACGAGCCGACGTACTCGAGGTAGCACCACGGCAGGTCGCCTGCAGCCAGCACGAGATCGGGAGCGAGGTCACGCAGGGTCTGGACACCCAGGTTGGGTGCCTCCTCGTCGCTGATCACCAGTACGCGCACCATCCGAGTGAGCCTAGCCGGGTGACGCCGCTCACGCACATGACGTTGACAGTAAAACTGTCAACGTCTTGGATGAGCCCATGGAGGCAGCAAGGTCGAAGCGTGGGAAGCGGGACCAGGCGGTGCGGCCGTGAGCGACC
>JBKJON010000458.1:0-2780 GCA_046595715.1 Marmoricola sp. | reverse complement strand
TGACGCTGGACGCCTACCTCAAGCGGCTCAACCCGCAGATCCCGGCCCTGATCCAGGACCTCAAGCTGCTCTCGACGGTCACCGACACCTACGCCGACGTGGTGCCCCAGATCGCGGACACGCTGCGCAACACCATCAAGACCGGTGACACGCTGGTCTCCAAGGAGCAGAAGCTCAACGACTTCCTCACCGACCTGACGTCGTTCTCGGACACCACCAAGACGTTCCTGGACGACAACGGCGACAACATCGTCCGCCTCGGCCAGCTCAGCGAGCCCACCCTGGCCCTGCTCGAGCGCTACTCCAGCTCGTTCCCGTGCCTGCTCGAGGGGATCGTCAAGCAGGCCCCGCGGCTGGCGCAGACCTTCCGCGGCTTCATCTTCCACATCAACCTGCGGACCCTGCCGGAGCAGCCGCGGGGATACACCGCAGCCGACCGTCAGGTCTACGGCGCCGACAACGCGCCCAACTGCGCCGGGCTGCCGAACCCGCCGGTCCCGTACTACCCGAGCCGGAGCTTTCCCAACCTGAACGACGGTGCGGACAACCTCGGCAAGGGTGCCAACCCGCGTGCCGCCACCGGGTTCGCCACCGGCGCCACGAGGCCCTCCGGTCTCACCGTGGGGACCTCGGGCACCGCCTCGCAGAAAGCACTGATCAACTCCTTGACCGCGCCGCTCCTCGACGTCCCCGCCGACGACATGTCCGACCTCGCCGCGCTGCTGTTCGCCCCGGCCATGGCCGGAACGGAGGTGAGCGTCGAATGAGCGTCCTGGACAAGAAGACCAGGGGAGACCTGTTCAAGCTGACGATCTTCCTCGTCGTCACCACGCTGTCGACCGGGGTGCTCGTCGTCCTCATCGGCAACCTGAGCTTCATGAGCACCCGCCCCTACAAGGCGGTCTTCTCCGACGTGACCGGAGTCGTCAAGGGGGACGACATCCGCATCGCCGGGGTGAAGGTGGGCAGCGTCAAGGAGGTCAAGATCATCGACCGCACCCGGGCCATGGTCTCCTTCAGCGTCGCCGACAGCTCGATCCTCACCAAGAGCTCGACGGCCACCATCCGCTACCGCAACCTGGTGGGCCAGCGCTACATCTCGCTGACCCAGGGGGTCGGTGACCTGACGCGGATGCCGGAGGACTCGACCATCCCGATCGACCGCACCGCCCCGGCACTGGATCTCACGGTGCTGTTCAACGGTTTCAAGCCACTGTTCGCCGCGCTCTCGCCCGCGGACATCAACAAGCTGTCTGCCGAGGTCATCTCGGTCTTCCAGGGGGAGGGCGGCAACTTCAACGCCCTCCTGCAGAGCACGGCGTCGGTGACCAACACCCTGGCCGACCGCGACCAGGTCATCGGTGACCTCATCGACAACCTGAACGACGTGCTCTCCACCCTGGCCGGGCGGGACAAGGAGCTGAACTCCCTCATCACCGAGTTCCAGACCTTCATGGCCGGCCTGGTCAAGGACAAGGACGCCATCCTCGGCTCCCTGGACTCGATCTCCAGCCTCGCCAACGAGACCAGCGACCTGGCCGTCGGCATCCGGCCATCGCTCGTGAAGGACGTCAAGGGCCTCCGCAAGGTGGCGACGAACCTGGACGCCGGCAAGTCCGAGCTCGACCGGGCGCTGCAGGTGCTGCCCGTCAAGCTGAAGAAGATCGGGCGTACGGCGATCAACGGGTCCTTCTTCAACTTCTACCTCTGCCAGTTCCAGGGCAACGTGGTGCTGCCGACCGGTGGCAGGCTGCCGATCAAGTACGACACCGACGCCCTCGGCAAGGACGCGAGGTGTGACCTCGGATGAGTGAGCGAAGCGAGCGAATCATCCAGCACAGCGTGCCTCGTGCCTCGTGGGCGCCCGGAGCGAAGCGAGGACGCTCATGAGTGTTCCCTTCCGCGAGCGCAACCCCGTCCCCATCGGTCCCATCAGCATCGCCATGATCGTGGCCCTGCTCGTCGTGGCCTTCCGGGCGCAGGACCTTCCCCTCATCGGTGGCGGAGACACCTATCACGCGGCCTTCGCCGAGTCCGGTGGCCTGAAGCTCAACGACGAGGTCCGCATCGCCGGTGTCCGCGTCGGCAAGGTCACCGGTGTCGACCTCAAGGACGGCAAGGTCGACGTCAGCTTCAAGGTCAAGACCCCGTCGAAGTTCGGCACCCAGACCGTGGCCGCGATCAAGGTCAAGACGTTGCTCGGCGCGATGTTCATCTCGCTGGAGCCGGCCGGCCCGGGCCAGCTCAACGAGGACTCGACGATCCCGGTCGAGCGGACCCGTTCGCCGTACAACGTGGTGCAGGCGTTCTCAGGCCTCGCGGACCGCGCCGAGAGCATCGACACCGATCGCCTCGCGAAGTCGATCGACACCCTGGCCGACCTCACCAAGGACACCCCGGCCGCGTTCCAGAGCACCCTTCGCGGTCTCTCACGGCTCTCCGAGACGGTGGCGAGCCGCAACGACCAGATCGGGGAGCTGCTCGGCAACCTCGACACGGTCTCGGCCACCCTCGCCAACCGAGACCAGGACATCGTCGCGCTGATGAAGGACAGCGACGTCCTGCTGCGCGCCCTGGTGGCACGCCGCGACGCCGTCCACCAGCTGCTGGTCTCCACCAGTCGGCTCTCCACGGAGCTCACCCTGCTGGTGCAGCAGACGCGGGCCGACCTCAAGCCCGCCCTGACCAACCTGCAGTCCGTGGTGAACGTGCTGCTCAAGAACCAGTCCAACCTCGACGGGAGCCTCCGCCTGATGGCCCCCTTCTACCGGGTCTTCCAG
>JBKJON010000400.1:0-5317 GCA_046595715.1 Marmoricola sp. | reverse complement strand
GAGGAGCGGCACGTGGTGGCGGTGATCGGTGATGGTGCACTCACCGGCGGGAGGGCCTTGGAGCCACTGAACAACATTGCCGAGGGGTCGCTGAACCGAGGCGGTGACCGCCGGCTGGTGATGGTCGTCAACGACAACGGGCGCTCCTACATGCCCACGGTGGGGGGGGTCGCCAACCACCTGACCACGCTGCGAACCAACCCGCGCTACGAGCAGGTGCTCGATGTCGTCAAGCGACGCCTCAACGGTGTGCGTGGTGTCGGGCCGGCCGTCTATGACGCACTGCACGCCATGAAGAAGGGCATGAAGGACGCGCTCGCGCCCCAGGGGCTCTTCGAGGACCTCGGTCTGAAGTACGTCGGGCCGGTCGACGGCCACGACCGGGTGGCCGTGGAGCACGCGCTCGCCCAGGCCAAGAAGTTCGGCGGGCCGGTGATCGTGCACGTGATGACCCGCAAGGGCTTCGGCTACGACCCGGCGGAGTGCAACGAGGCCGACCAGTTCCACCAGATCGGTCCCTTCGACGTGGAGACCGGGGTCGGCACGCCCAAGGGCCGCATCTGGACCGACTTCTTCGCCGAGGAGATGGTCGCGCTCGGAGCCGAGCGCCAGGACCTGGTCGCGATCACGGCGGCGATGCTCTACCCGGTCGGACTGGACCGTTTCGCCGCGGCGTACCCCGAGCGGACCTTCGACGTCGGCATCGCCGAGCAGCACGCGGTCACCAGCGCAGCCGGGCTGGCCATGGGTGGGATGCACCCCGTCGTCGCGATCTACGCGACCTTCCTCAACCGCGCCTTCGACCAGGTCCTGATGGACGTCGCCCTGCACCGCCTGGGGGTGACCTTCGTGCTCGACCGTGCCGGTGTCACCGGCGACGACGGGGCCAGCCACAACGGCATGTGGGACATGTCGATCCTGCAGGTCGTCCCCGGCCTGCGGATGTGCTCGCCGCGCGACGGGGCCAGGGTCGGGGAGCTGCTGCGCGAGTGTGTCGCCGTCGACGACGCCCCCACCGTGATGCGCCTGCCCAAGGGTCCGCCCCAGGCGGACCTCGAGGCGGTCGACCGGGCCGGGACGATGGACGTGCTCGTGCGCGACGGTGCACGTGACGTCCTCATCCTCGGCATCGGCTCGATGGCCGCCGTCGCGGTCGACGTCGCCGGGCGCCTCGCCGACCAGGGAATCGGTGTCACGGTCATCGATCCGCGGTGGGTCAAGCCGTGGGATCCCACGGTCGTGGGACTGGCGCGTGACCATCGGCTGGTGGTCTGCGTTGAGGACAACGGCAGGGTCGGTGGATGTGGGTCGACGTTGCTGCAGCTGCTCAACGACGAGCAGGTGGACACTCCCTTCCGGCACCACGCGATTCCTCAGGAGTTCCTCGACCATGCCAAGCGGGAAGCGATCCTCGAGCGCATCGGCCTCACGGTCCAGGCGCTGGCTCGGGGAATCGTGGAGGACGTCACCGCGCTCGACAGCACCCACGACGAGCTCGCTCGTGGCACGGCGGACTGACCGCACCCACACCCGGTCGAACCGCTCCCGGCGCCTGACCGCCGCAGCGGTCACCCTCACGCTTTCCCTCTCCCTGGTCGCCTGCGGCGGAACCGACGACAGCCCCGACGACAGCACCGACGCCGGCCCGCCGGGCACCAGCGACGGCGCCGGCCCCACCGCCGCCGAGGTCCGCCGCCAGGAGCAGCGGATCCTGGACCAGCGTGTGCGCGCCGTCCGGGATCGCGACCTCGACCTCTTCCTCAAGCGCGTGGACCGCGACGACGCCGCCCTCGTGGCGCGGCAGGCGCGCTACTTCCGCAACCTCGTCCAGCTCCCGTGGGCCACCTTCGGCTACCGGGTGCTGGACCAGCAGTGGGACCGGGTCAGGGTCGTCCCCCGCTGGGGCAAGAACGTTGACATCCCGCAGGTCCAGCTGACCACCCAGCTCGCGGGGTACGACGCCGTGCCGGTCAAGCGCACCGTCGGCTTCGTGTTCTCCTTCCGCAAGGGCCGGGCCACGATCGTCTCCGACCGGACCAGCGCGGGGAAGCCGCTCTACCGCGGCGCGCCGGCGCCGTGGGACCTGACCGCGATCACCGTGCGAGAGAAGCCGGGCGTGCTCGGCATCTTCGACGACGCCACCCGGGCCTCGGCGGACATGGTCACGACTGCGGTCCGCACCGGCATCGGTCAGATCGACCGCTCCCTTCCCTTCACCTGGTCGGGGAAGGTGGTCGTCTACAGCGCCCAGGACCCGAAGGTGCTCGCCACCTTCACCAACGTCCCGGGCGGTTCACTGGACCATCTCGGCGCCCTGACGTTCCCGACGTACGCCGAGGGCGGCCCCCAGGTCGCCTCCACCCGGATGCTGGTGCTGCCCAGCTCGATCAACGCGGGGCAGAGGTTCCTGGGCAGGATCACCCGGCACGAGCTGAGCCACGTCGCGATCGGGATCCGGGACGACGGAGCCCCGGCCTGGGTCTCGGAGGGCATCGCGGAGTACCTCGGAGCGCGCGAGATCCCCCAACGTGAGCGGATCATCCCGACCTCGGCCCTGGTCCGGGCGCAGACGGAGGACGTCGCCATGCCGGTGTCCAAGACCTTCAACGACGCCGACCAGGAGTGGCACTACGCGTTGAGCTGGATGGCGTGTGACTACATCGCCGACACGTTCGGCGAGCCCCGGCTCTGGGAGCTGGTCGAGGCCACCCACAACGGTGGCGAGGGCACGAGCGACGACCAGCAGGACCGCGTGCTGCTGCAGCTGGTCGGCTTCGACAGCGCCGAGCTGGCCAGGCGAGCGGCTGCGCGCATCCGCACCCTCTACGGCTGAGGCTTCCCACGGCTGAGGTTTCACAGGTGCTTGAGGGCTTCTCGCCGGGAGAGGCCGGAGAGCTCGGACCGATGGGACTCCACGAAGCCACGCACCCAGTCGGGGTCGGTGCGCGCGTGGTCGCGCAGGGCCCAGCCGATCGCCTTGCGGACGAAGAACTCCCGGCCGTAGGGCGACAACGCGGGCGTGGTCCGTGTGGATGCGTCGAGGTTGTCCTCGATGACCGCCCCCAGCAGCTCCTGGTCGCACCGGTCCCTGGTGCCGAGCTGGCAGATGAGGGCCGCGCGCCTGACCCACAGGTCGTCGGCGACCGCCCAGCTGCGCACGACCGGCGAGACCTCCTCCCGATGGGCCAGCAACAGGTCGCGCACGAGGTGGCCGGCGGTCTCGTCGACCACGTCCCACCACGCCCCGGACCGGATCAGGTGCTCGTAGAGCTCGAGGGTGTGGACCTGCCGGTGCTCGCGGTAGAGCCGGTGCCCGACGAGCGCGAGAGCGACGTAGCGCTCCTCGCGGTAGGTGGCTCCGTCCCAGAGGGCGAGCACGGTGGCCCACCAGGTCTCCTCGTCCGGCAGTGGGTGCGCGGCCAGGACCGGACGGACCGCCGCACGCAGCGCTGGGGCGCTCACACCGAGGTAGGGCATCTCCGACTTCATGTAGGCCCGCATCGTCACGGCGCGGTCGGGGTCCGCGGCCGAGGCGAGCACCTCGCGCAGGGCGGCGGTCAGCTCGGCGTCGGCGGTGGTCATGTCCGCGATTGTGCCGTCCTTCTCCACCGGCCGTGTCTCGCGCCGCCGGACCCTCCCCACGGTAGCGTGCTTGCCATGAACGTCTTGCGCACCAAGTCGATCGAAGCATCGATGAGCGACACCGAGGACCCGGACTTCAAGCTCAAGAAGAACCTCACCGCCCTCGACCTGATGGTGTTCGGCATCGGCGTGATCATCGGTGCCGGCATCTTCACCCTGACCGGCAAGGCCGCCGCGCAGTTCGCAGGACCGGCCGTCGTGTTCTCCTTCGCCATCGCTGCCATGTGCTGCGGCCTGGCGGCGCTCTGCTACGCGGAGTTCGCCTCGACCGTGCCTGTCAGTGGGTCGGCGTACACGTTCTCCTACGCGACCCTGGGCGAGCTGGTCGCCTGGATCATCGGCTGGGACCTGATCCTCGAGCTGATGCTGGGCGCGTCAGTGGTCGCCCAGGGGTGGAGCACCTACTTCGTGACGTTCATGGAGGAGGTCGGCCTGGGCTGGCCCGACAGTCTCGGCCCCTCGGCGACGGCCTCCTTCGGCCACTTCAACCTGGCCGCCTTCCTGCTCGTCGCCATCTTGACGCTCCTGGTGGCCGTGGGCATCAAGGAGTCGCTGCGGGTCAACCTGGTGCTGGTCGGCGTCAAGCTGTTCATCGTCTTGTTCGTGATCGTGGCTGGCCTGTTCTACATCAAGGGCGCCAACTACACCCCGTTCGTCCCGCCGTCCGCCGGACCCCAGGACGCGACCGGGCTGACGCAGCCCCTGTTCCAGTGGATCTTCGGCATCCAGGCCCAGACCTACGGCGTGCTCGGCATCATCTCCGGTGCCTCGATCGTGTTCTTCGCCTACATCGGCTTCGACGTGGTGGCGACCACGGCGGAGGAGGCCCGCAACCCGCAGAAGGACCTGCCCCGCGGCATCATCGGCTCGCTCGTGATCTGCACGGTGCTCTACATCGCGGTCGCGCTCGTGATCACCGGCATGATCAAGTACGACAAGATCGACACCGAGGCGGCCCTGGCCAGTGCGTTCCGCGACCAGGGCAAGGACGGCTTCGCGACGCTGATCGCGGCGGGCGCCGTCGCCGGTCTCACCACCGTGGTGATGACCCTGATGATCGGCGCGGTGCGCGTGCTCTTCGCGATGAGTCGCGACGGCCTGCTGCCGCGGCACTTCGCGCACGTGAACAAGAAGACCGGCACCCCGATCAACATCACCCTCACGATCGGTGGCCTGGTGGCGATCGTCGCCTCGCTGACGCCGATCGGCAAGCTCGAGGAGATGGTCAACATCGGCACGCTGACCGCCTTCGCGCTCGTCTCGCTGGCGGTCCCGATCCTGCGCAGGAGCCGCCCCGACCTGGAGCGCTCGTTCATGGTGCCGTGGAGCCCCTACCTGCCGATCCTCGCCGCGGTCGTGTGCGCCTACCTGGCACTGAACCTGAGCATCGAGACGTGGCTGCGTTTCCTGGTCTGGATGATCCTCGGGTTCGCGATCTACTTCCTCTACGGCTACAAGCACAGCATGGTCGGCAGGGGTGCGGGTGACCCCGTCCTTGACTACTCCCGGCGGGGCGAGCCGAAGGCCTGACCGGAGCCGGGCACACCCACGGAGGTCACCGTGTCGGGCGGACTAGGGTGGTGAGTCCGCCCACCGATCCCAGCGCCTAGTTTCAGAGGAGCCCGCGTGACCGAGGCCCGGTTCGTGCACATCGTCGACGACGTCCCCGAGCTCG
>JBKJON010000149.1:0-6598 GCA_046595715.1 Marmoricola sp. | reverse complement strand
AGAACACCGCATCCTCCCACGCCTTCAGCGTGGACAGGACCTGCGAGGCGAAGGCCTCGTGGATCTCGTAGATGTCGAAGTCCTGCAGCGTCAGGCCGACCCGCGCGAGCATCCGCGGGACGGCGTACGCGGGCGCCATGAGCAAGCCCTCGTCGCCGCCGACGTAGTCGACCGCGGCGGTCTCGCCGGTGACGAACTCCGCGAGCACCGGCAGGCCGCGCTCCTTCGCCCACTCCTCGGTGCTGAGCAGGACGACGGCGGCGCCGTCGGTCAGCGGCCTGGAGTTGCCGGCGGTCATCGTTCCCTCGGCACCGCCGAATGCGGGCTTCAGCGTCGCGAGCTTCTCGACGGTCGAGCCGGGTCGCAGGTTCTGGTCGCGCTCCAGGCCGAGGAACGGCGTCGTCAGGTCGTCCTGGAAGCCGCGCTCGTAGGCGGCGGCGAGGTTGTGGTGCGAGCGGGCGGCGAGCTCGTCCTGCTCCGCGCGGGAGACGCCCCAGCGCGCGCTGGTGCGCGCCTGGTGCTCGCCCATCGACAGGCCGGTCCGCGGCTCCTCGTTGCGCGGGATCGACGGGGCGATCATGCCCGGGCGCAGGCCGGCCAGCAGCTTCAGCCGCGCCCCGTTGGACTTGGCGTTGTTCAGGCCGATGAGCAGCTGGCGCAGGTCGTCGTTGACGGCCAGTGGCGCGTCGCTCGTCGTGTCCACGCCACCGGCGATGCCGGAGTCGATCTGCCCGAGGGCGATCTTGTTGGCGACGAGGATCGCGGCCTGCAGGCCGGTGCCACAGGCCTGCTGGAGGTCGTACGCGGGCGTGGAGGCGTCCAGGCGCGTGGACATGACGGACTCGCGCGTCAGGTTGAAGTCGCGGCTGTGCTTGAGCACGGCGCCGGCGACGACCTCGCCGAGTCGTTCGCCCTCGAGGCCGTAGCGGGTGACGAGACCGTCGATGGCCGCGGTCAGCATCTCCTGGTTCGAGGCGGTGGCGTAGGCGCTGTTGGATCGGGCGAAGGGGATGCGGTTGCCGCCGAGGACGGCGACGCGGCGAGTCTGTGACTGCATGGGCTGATCTGCTCCTTGGTCGGGATGCGCGACCATCATCTTGACCTGAACCGGTCTGAAAACAAACGAGGTGAGTGGCACGTCACCTTGTCTGGACGCCGAGTTACACGAGTCGTTACATTCGTGCCATACCCAGGAGTAGCAATTCGTGCGCGGACCACGCGCGTGAGCACGTCAAGCTGAGGATGACAGATGACCGACCGATACCAGTCCTTCACCGGCAGCCCACTGGGCCAGCTGTTCGTCAAGAACCTCGGCCTGCCGAACCCGACCCCGCTCGAGCGTTGGTCGCAGGGTGCTCCCGTGGTGGACGGCACCGTGGTGACGGGCGGAAGCGGCCGGCTGGGCACGTCGCTGACCATCGCCCTGGACAACCTCGGCGTCACCAGCGTGAGCACCGCCGTCGACGGCGAGAAGTACAAGGGCCTCGTCTTCGACGCGACCGGCCTCACCCACTCCACCGACCTGGTCGCGCTGGAGCAGTTCTTCACCCCGCTGGTGCGCAGCCTGACCTCCAACGCCCGCGTCCTGGTGATCGGCACCGTCCCGGACCAGACCGAGAGCAACGAGGAGCGCGTCGCCCAGCGCGCCCTCGAGGGCTTCACCCGCTCGCTCGGCAAGGAGATCGGGAAGGGCAGCACCGTCAACCTGCTGTACGTCGCTCCCGGCGCCGAGCAGACCCTCGAGTCCACCCTGTCCTTCTTCCTGTCCCCGAAGAGTGCCTACGTCTCCGGCCAGGTCGCCCGGCTCGGTGCCACCGGGACCACCGAGTCCGCCCCGGTCGCCGACCCCGCCAAGCCCCTGACGGGCAAGGTCGCGCTCGTCACCGGGGCCTCGCGCGGGATCGGCGAGCAGATCGCGCGCGTGCTGCACCGCGACGGCGCCACCGTCCTCGGCATCGACGTACCCCAGGCCGCGAGCGAGCTGCTGACGCTGATGGAGGAGCTCGACGGCGACCACCTCACCCTCGACATCACCGGCAAGGATGCGCCCCAGCGGATCGCCCAGCACGTCCGTACGAGGTTCGGCCAGGTGCACGCCGTCGTGCACAACGCCGGCATCACCCGTGACAAGAAGCTGGCCAACATGGCCGAGGACCGCTGGAGCTCGGTGATCGCGGTGAACCTCACCGCCCCCGAGCGGATCACCCGCGAGCTGCTCGACCAGGACCTCGTCGCGCACAACGGCCGCATCGTGGGCGTCTCCTCGATCGCAGGCATCGCGGGCAACGCCGGCCAGACCAACTACGCGGCGTCCAAGGCCGGCGTCATCGGCCTCGTGGACGCCCTGTCCGGCGAGCTGAAGGACGGGATCACCATCAACGCCGTGGCACCGGGCTTCATCATCACGCAGATGACCGCCGCCGTCCCGTTCGCCACGCGTGAGGTCGGACAGCGCATGAACGCCATGAGCCAGGGCGGCCTGCCGGTCGACGTGGCCGAGGCCATCGCGTGGTATCTCTCCCCTGGCTCCGCCGCCGTCAACGGCAACGTCGTCCGCGTCTGCGGCCAGATGATGCTGGGGGCCTGAACCCCATGGCGGACCGCACCGTCGAGGGCCAGCCCAGGGCGCTGCCCACCATGCTCAAGGCGGCGCTCCCGGTGCTTCCGGGCCTCAACCTGATCCCCGGCGTGGCCAAGAGGGGCAACTCCCTTCCCGACCTCACCCTGCACCGCAAGGACGTCGCGATCGATCGGGACCACGTGTCGGCGTACGCCGAGGTCTGCGGCTTCGAACCCAGCCAGACACTGCCGTTCACCTACCCGCACCTGCTCGCGTTCCCGCTGCACATGGGGATCATGACCGACTCGTCGTTCCCGTTCCCGGCCATCGGGACGGTGCACGTGGGCAACACGATCACGCGGCACCGCCCCATCGCGCCGAGCGAGAGGCTCGACGTCTCGGCCACCGCGGTCAACCTGCGCCCGCACCCGAAAGGACGCGTCTTCGACCTGGTCACCACGGTGACCTCGGACGGCGAGCAGGTGTGGGGGTCGACCTCGACCTACCTGCGCACGGGCAGGGGCGACGAGCACGTCCAGCCCGAGGGGGGGCCCTTCGACCTGGTGGCCGGCACCGGCACAGTGTGGCGGCTGCCCGGCGACCTGGGCCGGCAGTACGCCCACGTCTCCGGCGACCACAACCCGATCCACCTCTACGCGCTCACGGCCAAGGCGTTCGGGTTCCCGCGGCAGATCGTGCACGGCATGTGGAGCAAGGCCCGTTGCGTCGCCGCGATGGCCAACCGGCTGCCCGACGCAGCCCGCGTCGAGGTGGAGTTCAAGAAGCCGATCCTGCTGCCCGGCAAGGTCGCCTTCGGGTCACGGGTCTTCGAGGACGGTCTCGACTTCTCCCTCACCAGGCCCGGCGACGGCGCCCCCCACCTGGTCGGACGTGCGCGCCGGGCCTGAGCCTCAGCGCTTGTTGCCGTAGACGACGACCTGGTTGACGAAGGCGCCTCCGCTCGGCTTCCTCATGATGTACTGCGCCGTCGAGGGCCGCCACACCCCCAGGTCGGTGATCCCGTCGCCGTTCCAGTCGCCCGTGATCGGCACGTCGGTCGATCGGCCGTAGCCGATCTTCTTCAGCGTGTACGACGACCCGGATGGCACCCGCAGCGTCCAGTAGCCCGTGGTGGGACTGAAGACCCCCACGTCGCTCCGGCCGTCGCCGTTCCAGTCACCCGAGATCGGCCGGTCCCCGGCGACGCCGAGGGTGAAGGAGGTCGTCCTGCCGTCGGGCCGGCGCAGGCAGAACAGGTGCGAGGAAGCGCGGTAGACACCGAGGTCGCTGGTCCCGTTGCCGTCCCAGTCACCGGTGAAGGGCACGTCGGAGGCGACGCCGTAGTTGATCGAGGACCGGACGGCGCCGCTGGCCGAGCGCTGGACGAACGTCGGGGAGCCCAGGGTGCGGCTGGCGACGTCGGTCCTGCCGTTGCCGTCGAAGTCCCCGGTCACGGGTGCGTCGCCTGCGCGACCCCACCTCGTCAGGGTCGAACCCGCCCCGAGACGCTGGTAGAACTGCCCCGACGCGGTGGCTGCCCGGAAGAGCCCGAGGTCGGAGCGGCCGTTGCCGTCCCAGTCCCCCACGACCGGGCGGTCGTTGCAGGTGGCCCTGCTGGTCGAGCCCATCCGGAACGTCGTCCGGTGGAGGTACGGCGGGAAGTAGGCGCCGCCCTTGCGCTCCTCGAAGTGCAGGTGTGGTCCGGTCACGGTGCCCGATCCGCCGACGTAGCCGACGAGGTCGCCCTGGTCGAGGTAGGTGCCCACGGTCGCGACGATCTGGTTCAGGTGGGCGTAGAGCGTGCTGAAGCCGCTCCCGTGGTCGACGATGACGTAGCGGCCGTAGCTGTCGGTCAGGCTCACCGCCCTGGTGACGATGCCGGGAGCGCTGGCCAGAGCCGGTCGGCCGAGGTCGTTGGTGGTGTTGAAGTCGATCGTGTAGGCGCTCGGCGAGTGCCCCGACCGGGTGCTCCCGATCCAGCTCTGGCCACAGACGAACGGGAGCTCGAAGTCGGGGCCAGTCGACGGGCCGACCGCCGTCGTACGCGCCACCGAGGGACCCATGCGACCCAGGCCGTGACCACCGTCAGCGGCCGTCGCGGCGCCGCCCAGGGAGAGCACCATGGCACTCACCGTGAGCCCGACAGCACCGATCTTGCACCACGTTAAAGCCGACATGTGCGAACCTCACAGACCCCTTGGGTAACTTGAGTGCACAAAAGTAACGCATGTTGCGGCGTGTCGACCCCACGATCTCGCGCTGGATGCTAGGAGACGGGGTGAACGCGGATGAGCCCCTCCTGCGCGACACTGGCCACGAGAGCGCCGTCCTCGGAGAACACCCGCGCGAGCGCGAGACCCCGTCCGCCCGAGGCCGAGGGCGAGACCTGGTCGTAGAGCCACCACTTGTCCGCCCGGAACGGCCGGTGGAACCAGATCGAGTGGTCCAGCGAGGCGACCTGCATGCCGGGTGAGTCGAAGGACCGGTCGTGCGGGACCAGGGCGGCCGAGAGCAGGGTCATGTCCGAGGCGTAGGTGAACGCCGCGAGGTGGGAGATCGGGTCGTCGGGAAGGGCCGCGCTGGTGCGGATCCACCAGCGGGACCGAGCGGGGTGGTCCGTCGTGACGAGGCTCTGATGCACGTCCTCGACCGGCCTGACCTCCAGGGCGGCCCACTCACGCAGCCAGTGCTCGGTGTAGCGGGAGTCGCGGGAGTCGCGGTCCCGCCCGGGCACGCACTTGTCCGGTGACGGCACGTCCGGCATCCGGTCCTGGTGCTCCAACCCCTTCTCCGGCACCTGGAAGTTGGCGGTCAGGAAGAAGATCGGGCGTCCGTGCTGGCGGGCGGCGACCCGCCGCGTGCAGAAGGAGCGCCCGTCCCGCATCTCCTCGACGTCGTAGATGATCGGCACCTTGGTGTCTCCGGGCCGCAGGAAGTAGGAGTGCAGCGAGTGGCACGCGAATCCCTCGGGAACCGTGCGGACGGCTGCCACCAGCGACTGGGCCAGCACCTGGCCGCCGAACACGCGCTGCATCGAGGTGTCCGGCTGTCGCCCGCGGAACAGGTTGTCCTCGATGACCTCGAGGTCGAGCAGCTCGACCAGCTCTTCGACGGAAGCGGGCATGTCTCTAGTCCTCCGGTTCTTCGAGGCGGGCGAGGAACTGCTCGAACTGGGCGCCGATCTCCTCGCCGCTGGGCAGCGGCTCGTCGTCGGCCAGCAGGTTCGAGCCCCGGCTGTGGAAGGCGTCGTACTGCTGCTCGAGCCCGGTGACCACGTCGCGCACGTCGTCGGAGTCGGCGATCTGGGTGGCGATCTCCACCTGACGCGCCTCGCCGGCCTCCTTCAGCGCCGCCTGGTCCCACTGCAGCCCGGTGACGTCCTCGAGACCCTCGAGCAGGGCGGCGGCGGCGTGCGGGTAGTCGAACTGTGCGACGTAGTGCGGGATGTGCGCGACAAAGCCCATGGCGTCATGGCCCCACTCCCCGAGCCTCAGCTCGACGAGCGACTGCGCACTGGCCGGAACCCGGATCTCGCCCTTCCAGACGTTCTCCTGCACGAGCAGGCGGTGGGAGGTCGCGTGGTTCGTCAGCTGCACCGGCCGGGTGTGCGGGACGGCCATCGGAACCGAGCCCATGGACACCACGAGCCGGACGTGGAAGTGCTCGACGACCGAGCGCACCGCGCGGGCGAAGGCCTCCCAGCGGATGTCGGGCTCGGGACCGGTGAGCAGGAGGAAGGGAGTGCCGCCGGTGTCGCGCAGGGCCCGCACGACCAGGCGCGGAGCCTCGTAGTCGGCGTAGTGATCACGCACGAACGTCACGGGCGGTCGACGGGCGCGGTAGTCGTGGAGCGCGTCGACGTCGAAGGTGGCGACGACCTTGCCGTCCGACAGCTCGGCGAGGTGTGTGGCGGCGAGCTCGGCGGACTTGCCCGCGTCGAGGAAACCGGTCAGCACGCAGACGAGCGTGAGATCGCCGGCGTCCACCAGGACCTCGGCGTCGTCGACGATGTGCACAAGGCGTTCGACCATGGGTGAA